>NZ_QXIU01000189.1 GCF_003570935.1 Candidatus Cryosericum odellii | reverse complement strand
ACCTGGTTGAGTCCGTCCATCTGATATTCGACCGGGTCCTCTACCGTCACGATGTTCTTGCCGGGCGTGTTGAGGCGGTTGAGCGCGGAGTACAGGGTCGTCGTCTTGCCGGCACCGGTGGGGCCGGAGATAACGATCATGCCGTACGGCTGGCTGATGACATTGTTGAACAGGGTCAGTGTATCATTGAGGAATCCAAGGTTCTCAAGGGGCACCATGGCACTGCTCTTGTCCAGGATACGCATAACGATCTTCTCGCCGTAGATGGTGGGCAGTGAACTGACGCGGAAGTCGATGGCCTTGTTCTCGATGCGCAGGGAGATACGGCCGTCCTGGGGCTTGCGCCGCTCGGCGATATCCATGTTGGACATGATCTTGATGCGCGAGAGCACGCCGGCCTGGATGTTGCGCGGCAGGTTCTGCTTTTCTTGCAGGATGCCGTCGATACGGTAGCGGATGCGCAGGTGGTCCTTCTGCGGTTCCACGTGGATGTCCGACGCATGCTCGACGATGGCCTGAGTGATGATCGTGTTGACCAGCCGGATGACGGGCGCGTCCTGACCCATCTCGCGCAACTGCTCGATGCTGACCTCTTCGCCACTTTCTGCGATGATCTCGGCCTTCGCCTCGGAGCTGGCTTCCTTGATGGAGTTTCCGACGACGTAGTACTTCTCGATGGCGCCGTAGATGGCATTCTTGGGAGCGACGAAGAACTTTGTCTCGCGCCCGTAGGTTGCCAGCAGGTAGTCCATCAGCTCGATGTTGGTGGGATCGCTGAGTGCGATGCTGACGACACCCTCCTCACGCTTGAACGCGACGAAACCGTAGCGCTTCGCGCGTTCCTGGTCCACCAGCGCCAGCACGTCCGCCTCTACCTTCTCCGCCATGACATCTACAAATGGCATGTGCCACTGTTCGGCCAGGACCTGTGCCTTGATGTCGTCGTTGATGAACCCCTGATCGATGAGGATCTTGAGCAGTGGCTCGTTGGTGTTGTGTTGAGCGGTGAGGGCTCCATCAAGAGCCTGTTCGTTGATATACCCTCGCGCAAGCAAGATGCTTCCTACTGACCGTCTACCGTCCACATTTCCTCCGTGCTCTAGAGTTTCATGATCTTGGAGCCCTGGCTTCCACATTTGCTGAGCAGTTCTTCTGTGTCTCGGAAGCCGGGCGAGGACTCGCCGACCTCCTGGAACAACTGTGCCGCCTGCTGGCTGCTGCCCTGTGCCAGGTGGATCACAGCCGCATGGTACTTGAGGATCAGTTTAGCCTCGTCAGTGACGTTCGGCAGATGCATGGCGTGATCGAGCTCCCGGGTCGCCAGTTCGGGCAATCCCAGGTGAACGAATGAGAGGGCCATGGGCAGGTAGAACCGTAGGTCTCCTCCCCCCCTCACCGTGCCGGAACTCATCGCTACCGCCTCTTCGTAGCGACTGCCCGCGAATGCGGCCCACGCAGATATCAGACGTTGCTCGACCGAACCGGCTGTGATGCCGGACGTCCCGGCGGCTGCCTTGTCCACCAGGCCTTCGACATCGGCAGGAGACAACTGCGACAGCGAGATCGCGTCCGCGATGAGGTCGTACTCGCCGGATGCGAGAATGGCCTCCAGGGCACGCTGCACCGTATCGGGATCCCCGGGATGAGCCCGGATGGCAGCAACAAAGTACCCTGCAGCAGCATCGTGAACCCCAAGCTGCTCAGCCGCCAGACCCAGCCCATATCGGCTCTCGAAGTCCGCAGGGACGAGATGGGCAAGTTTCTCCAGCAGGAACCGGCCCTCCGTAACCTCTTGCCGGTGGTCCACCAAGTACTGGATGAGATACGCCGCATTGCTCGTATCGCGCTCCCTGGCCATGAGCCCCACCAGTTCGGTGAACTCGGCCATATTGGGGGTTCCCAGGACGAGCAGGGATTGGAGCACCTTCCGCCGAACCGTGGGGTTGATGGCATTGGCCAGGACACGACGCAGGATGGCCGACTTCTCCACACTGAGCGTGACATGCTGAAACAGCCCATCGTTGTTCAGGAATGTCGACTCGTCGACACCCGTGCGCCCCAGTCGTTCGACAATCGCAGCCTCCAGCGCCGGCACCTTCACCATGTTCGCATCCTCAGTGACACGGTCGACCAACTGGTCCACCACACCCAGTTCCGCGGCCGCGGCAAGGACCTCCTGCGTACAGGCGTCCTCGACCAGGCAGCGTTCCAGAACATGAACAAGCTGGTGCACGATGCCTTCGGCCGAAGCAGACTCGGCGGCTTGGCGTACCATGCCCAGTTCCTCCCGTACATACGATGTCGTGTCGCCACGTTCGAGCAGAAGTTCGGCCTTGTGCGTCCTCAGCTCGCCAGCCATGTCCGCGCCGTCGGCGGATAGGACGATAGAAGCGATCTGAGGGTCGTGGAAGTCAACCCTGGCTCCCTGAGCAAGAGCCTCCTCGACGACGAACAGGGGAAGGCGCGTGTAGCCGCCGCGTTCCAGCCACGTCAGCAGGTCACTCATGGTCTCTGCGTCCTGGGGATTGCGCAGAAAGTTGAGATAGAGAACTCCCAGCGACAGTGGAATGGCCACGCTGCCCGCATCGGACAGACGCTGCATCAGATCCTCCCGCTCCATCTTGCCCTGGTTGATACCCCTTACGATGCCGATCAACTGCCGTTCAGCCTCCTGCCCCGGCGTCGGGGAAGGTGGCGCGGTGACTGCGGCCCGTGAAACGACCTCGGTATCCGCCGCGTTCGCCTGGGTCAGATGTGTCGCCACCTCCTCTCCCTTGCGGAGAGAGGCCAACCTGAGTTCCTCGGGCGACAGAACGGTCAGCCCGGCGGCCTCGGAAGGCACGAAGCACCTGGCCGCGGTCGGAGACTCCTCCCCTGGCTTCACCCACGCCTGGTGTGGTACAGGGATGGTCTCCATCTTCATGTCGCCCGACGTTTCAGGCACAAGGTCGCGCGGAAGGTCCGGATGAGAGGATCCACCCTCGGCCTTCTGATCGGCTGGGACCCTCTCCTGTGGGGCGGGCAGCTCGTCGGCCACGACCGCCTCGTCGTATAGTGTCTCGAGGGTATTCCTCGCCCCCTCGTCCGGCTCGATCGCCTTGGACTTGCGCTCAATCGCGGGCACGCGGTCGACTTCCGGGGACTGTGAGGCACGCATACCGCCCGCAGGTCCCTCCACGGCCTTGACCTTCCAGTCGATCTGGCCCCGCATCTCGGCAATGGCCTTGCCAAGCCCCGGGTAAGAAGGATCGGCCATGCGCAGCTGTTCATATACGGCGAGCGCATCGGCGAACCTGCCGTTGTTGCCCAGAATGCTCGCCTTCAGATAGAGCGTGCGCGGATTCTGGGGACTGACCTCCAGGCTCTGGCCCAGTACCTTGAAGGCCTGAACGTAGTCACGACGGTATGCAAGCACACGCGCCTTCTGGTTGAGCGCGTCGGTGCTGCGGGTATCGATACCGATAGCAGAGCTGCTGGCTGCCAGCGCCTTGTCGAAGTCGCCATCCTTGATGCAATAGCGGGAGAGTTCGACCAGGTCGCGTATCGTCGCGGACTTGTCCTTGAGCTGGTTGTCGAGGCCCACGATCTTCTGATAGGCACCGATATAGATGCTCCACAGTGCGACTTGCCGGTCCTTGAGGATCTGGATGAGCGCATTCAGGAGGTCGATGCCCTGGGCATATTGCTGCCGTCCATAGTCATGGTCGGCCTCATCAACAGCCAAACGAAGGGCCGCGTCATACTCACGACGGCCTACAAACTCCTGGATCTGGCTGCGTAACCGCTCCTCGTCAGAACTCGCCAATGTCACTCCCCCATCAAGGCTTGTCGTGAAAGACTGGCACTATCTTACCAACCGCCGTCAAATATGCAAATAGCGGCGCCAACTCGCCCTCGGCGGAGTCATCATAGAGGACACTCATGATGCTCTCGTCAGTCTCCCGTTCGCCAAGCGACACGACAGCCTGTCCCTCGCAGTCGGTCAGGACCGCCTGGACGAACCATACGTCTCTGTTCGGCACGCGGAACCTGTCGACGAGTTCCATCAGCCTGCAGAATTCAGAAAGTGTTGCAACTTGCTGACGATGACGTC
>NZ_QXIU01000188.1 GCF_003570935.1 Candidatus Cryosericum odellii | reverse complement strand
AGATAGATTTGATTAATTCATATTATTATAACCTAAATTGAGCGCTTCTTGTTACTCCGCATCGACTCATCCAAGATAATACGATCCGTGTCAAGAGGACAAACATGTATTGGCATCATGTTGAAGAGCCCGGTACTTCGATTTTGTCACGTAGAGGTGGTGGGCGATGAGAAGAAGTTTTCTCATGCAAGCTACCAATGCAACGTTGGGCTTGTTGTGGTTATCGGTAACAAGATGCTTGTAGAACGCTTGTATGCACTCATTGTGTTGGATCCTATTCATACAAGCCAGGTACAGGACTTTTCTGAGGAGAGGGTCTCCTGCTCCGCTGATTTTTCTTCCGCCCTGAAGGAAAGAACCTGATTGCCTCTGTACTGGGTCCAGTCCCGCAAGTGCTGTGATCTCATTTCTATTGGCACCAGGATACTTTCTGAAGAGATACAGGAGACTCATGCCTCGCCTTGCCTTAGGATAAGTATGGCGGTGCCACTCGGTCCGTACAGAAACGGGAGATAACGACAAAGAACGGGAAGAAGTGCATTGACAATTCGCAGGCAGAAACCTATAAATGCAGGAGTGATGAAGGTTCAAAGGTGGTGGAGATAGGGGCGAACAGGCAGTCTTGCGATCCGTCCATAAAGCTACTATTCAAGCTGGTCTTGCAGGTTGTGGCGGAGGTTGGTGACAAGATGCATGCAAGGAAACGTACACCATAAGTGCCCGGGTCGCCAGATGGACTCGGAGAGAATCGGGATTCGTCAGGTATACATCGATCTCGTCGGTGGCCCCCTATACTGGGGGTCTCATGGTGCGGCTTGCCAGAATCACAAGATCTCCACCATTTCCTGTGAGATAGGTAAGACCTTTTGTGCTACTATTACGTCGCACGATATACCGGTTGACGTAATGGAAGGAGAACAGTATGTCTCTAAACGATACGGGCAGATTCTCAGAAACCAGCCTGCTAATTCTGGCAAGTCTGGCCGGAGGGCCGAAGCATGGATACGCGATGATGGAGGACATACAAGAGATGTCCGGCATCAGGCTGGGCCCAGGAACATTATATGCGGCCATTGTCCGCTTGGAGGAACAGGGTCTGATCCAGGCTCTACCATCAGGAGACCGGAGAAAACCATATCAGTTGACAGGGTTGGGAGCAAAGACACTCGAAGAACGGTTGAAAGACGTGCAATCGTTCACAGTGCAAGGCTTGGAGAGGTTGCGGATACAGATATGAACAATATGAGCTTGGTGAAGCTCTACCCGAGAGCCTGGCGTGACAGATACGAAGATGAGTTTACGGCGATGCTGGAACAGGAGCCGGGTTCAGTGCGTGAAACCCTGAACATTCTGTTTGGGATCGTTGACGCGCACCTGTATTACGATCTGACCCCACGTTATCTGGCCAGTAGGGAAGGGATGGAACATATGTGGGGCAAACTTCGACGCACATATTCAAGAGGGTTGGTGATATTGCTGCTCTTCGTCGTTCCCTGCCTTCTATTCAATGCGATGCTTGACGACAGCCCATTCATACCGGTCATGCGCAGCACGCCAGTATTCCGTCTTGCCTACCGGGGTTTTCTCGGTGGAACTGGGGTTGTTTTGCTTTCTACCCTGGCTGGCGGTTCCGTGATCCTCTGGGATATCTTCAGGCGGGCAATTTCCCGAAAGCGCAGAGATGTTCTCCTGTTATTCTTCGTCCCCGTCGTCGCTTTCCTCGTCGTCGCTTTCCTCGCATATTGCTTGAATTTTCCGCTGGAAAGTACGTTGTCGGGATGGATACGTGGTGGAATAGATCAGTCTCTTGGTTGCCTGTTCCTGTTGATAAGCACGGTCTGTGTCTACTCCATCCTTCGAAAGGGAGAACTCGAGGATCAACTGGAAGCAAGCAGATCTCGTATCTCTTACAAGGTCAAAGTGCTAGCTCCCCTATGTGTGACACTAGGAATGGTGATCGCAAGTGTCTCTGCGGTAATTTGGGGATTCATGGCCAGCGACTTTGCTCCGAGGATCATCTCAAACAGCAATTGGGGTCTGTTCCATATGAGTACGCTGCCCTTCTATGTGATTATCGTTTTGATCATCGTAATCGCCACGGCAATATCAGGAGTTGTAGCCGTCCAGGGCGTTGGAAACGTGGCAGAGTGAGGATAGATCTCGCCGGGTCCAGGACAGACGCCAACAACTTATGAGTACAGCCAAGAGGCAGTGAACGTGCAGCATTGGATCGTGCAGGTCATGAATCAATATGGGTATGCAGGTATTGCGTTTCTCGTTGCACTCGAGAACATCTTTCCGCCGATTCCGTCAGAAGTCATTCTGACATTCGGAGGATTCATGACTACGTATACCTCGCTGACCTATATCGGGGTTGTACTGTTTGCCACCGTAGGCTCAGTCCTGGGAGCGATCGTGTTGTATGGACTTGGCAGGTGGCTCAAGCCCGCCAATCTGGAACGATTCCTGCAGGGAAAATGGGGAAAGGCCCTCCACATCAACGAAGGGGATGTTTCCAAGGCAACTGCCTGGTTCTCCAGGCATGGAAGGCCGGCGGTGTTTTTCGGCCGTTTCATTCCAATTGTTCGAAGTCTCATTTCCATTCCCGCTGGCATCGTGCATGCAAACATGGCGAGGTTTCTTGCCCTGACGATTGCCGGGACCCTCGGCTGGAACGCTGTTCTGGTCTATCTCGGGGTGCTCGCGGGCGCATCGTGGCAGAAGATCGTTGGCTACGTTGGCACGTACTCCACTGTTGTCGTTCTCGTACTTGTCATCCTTGCTGTCACTGCGATCTTCCTCTTCTACGGAAGAAAGCAGACACGCATCAAGAACGAGCACGGAGTATCCCAAGAGTAGAAGTAGCTATGGATTCTCTACAAGATGGCCGCATCTATTTCCATATGTGGCAATTGTCGGGTACGATTGGCTGCGAGTTTTTTTCTGTTGACGAAGTCGGGTTTGACGGCTACGCTTGGCAGGACACCGCATACCGCGAGCTTGACCGTCGGTAACAAGAAGGCACGTCTGTGCCGAGCCCCATTGTAGAGGGGCAAGGTGGTTCAATTCGTGCGAACCGTGGCAGGAACATATGCCGGCCACAGATTCTGACTAGACAGAGGCAACAATGAGAGAAGAAAACGCCAGAAACACCATGACCGATAACGGATTGGAGAAGGGCATGGCGTATGGTACCGCTTCACTGCTTGACTGGTTTGGCGCGAAACGCCTTGCCATGTCTCTTTTTGCTCGTTCACCACGTTCAGATTACGCCGCATGGTGGGGCGCGGTCGGTCTCATGCAGTCCGGCAAGGACGAGGAAGCGCTGGACCTCCTGGAGCATGTAGGAATACAGCATCCTGGATGGACGCGCACGAAGCGACTGCGGGCAACGCTGTACCTCCGCCGCGACCCCGAGAAAGCTGTCCAACTCTACACTCCTCCGACCGGCATCTGGGAGGAGCTGACGCTGGGAGACCTGCTGTACTTCTTCCTTCACCGCGAGGACGAAGGAGTGCGCTGGTGGCGTGAAGCGTACGCGAAGGTCGACTGGAAGACCGTCCATGAGCTAGACAATCCTGCGCGCCTCCTGCTCAAGAGACTGTATCGGGTCACAAGCGACCCTGTACTGCTCGAGCGGTTTGCGGGACTGGATACCGACAACTTCAATCAGCAGCACATCGTCGCCTATGCCGACCTCCTGGCCTCGCGTGGTGCCATGGACAAGGCGAAGGAGATGCTCAACCGTGGTTTCTCCATCCATCACCCTGGGGATCCTCTACTGACAGAGTGCTGGGAGAGGCTTGGATTTGGCCAACTGCCTCCGTACAAAGCAATAACTTCGGAGACGGCGGCAGTCCGCCACAACGTCTACACGGGGCTGCTCACTGAGGTGAGTGACCTCGCCTTGGTCGTGGACAAGGTCCACCAGGAATATCCGACGGGCATCGTGACCATTGCTAGTGGCGTCATGACCATTTGCGAGGGAACACTGATGTGGGTCGGGACGTTCAAGCCATCACGTCTCGCCCGGTTCCTCGGTCCATACACGGGGCACCATAATGGTCCCTTTGAGCACTGGTACAGTTATCCAAAGGACGAGGCGGCGTGGAGGGTCCAAGCATATATCGAGCTGGCAGGAACATTCCGCGTCTTGCTCGGGACCGGCGCCACGGTTCTTGGGAAACTGCTCCACCGCAAGGGCTGGTTCTATATGGTCGTCGGCCTTGTAGCCAAGGCGGTTGACACGGACAAGGTGATGCCCTATGACGCGTGTCTCGTCCCCGGCCCACTCGATGTACGGACGAGTATCACTGCCCTGGCACGCAAGGGGGCTCGTATCAGCGTGGTCGACGCCCAGGATGTCTTTGGCGCAGAGATCGTCGGGTCGACCAAGGGCGTTGACGAGGACTGGGTCAGGCGGTCACTGGCGGACAATCCGGCGGGCAACGACGACGTTATGACTCCAATTGTGGTTGTGATGTCGGAGTAACCAGCAGGAGACATACGTGCTGAGATGTAGCGGACAACGCACAGGAGAAGCCATGAGTTATGAAGTTGCTATGCTTTGTGACTGGTTTGGTGCCAAGCATGTTGCTATGTCTCTTTTTGCTCGTTCGCCACGTTCAGATTACGCCGCATGGTGGGGTGCGGTCGGTCTTATGCAGTCCGGCAAGGATGAGGAGGCACTGGGCCTGCTTGAGCGTGTGCGGGTGCAGCATCCCGAATGGAAGCGCACGAAGCGGTTCCTGGCAACACTGTATCTTCGTCGCGACCCCGAGAAGGCTGTCCACCTCTACACTCCTCCGACCGGCATCTGGGAGGAGCTGACGCTGGGAGACCTGCTGTACTTCTTCTGTCATCGGGAAGAAGAGGGTATCGGGTGGTGGAAGAAAGCGTACGAAGAGATTGACTGGAAGACTGCCCGTGAACTGGATAATCCCGCCCGCCTCCTTCTTAAGAGACTCTGTCGGGTCACCGGTGACCCTGTGCTGCTTGAGCGGTTTGCGGAGTTGGATACGGACAACTTCCGTCAGCAGGACATCGTCGACTACGCCGACATCCTGGCATCTCGTGGTGAGATGGACAAGGCGAAGGAGATGCTCAATCGTGGTTTCTACATCTACCGCGGCGACCCCGTGTTGACGGCCTGCTGGGAGAAACTGGGATTCGGTCAGTTGCCTCCGTACAAGGTGAAGACCTCGGAGACGGCGGCAGTCCGCCACAACGTCTACACGGGGCTGCTCACAGAGGTAAGTGACCTCGCCTCGGTCGTGGACAAGGTCCACCAGGAATATCCGACGGGCATCGTGACCATTGCCAGCAGCGTGATGACGATGTGCGAGGGGACGCTCCTGTGGGTTGGGACGTTGAAGATGTCACGTCTCGCCCAGTTCCTCGGCCCCTACACAGGGCATGGGAACGGCACCTTCGTGCACTGGTACAATGGCTACCCGAAGCATGAGGGGGCGTGGAAGGTCCAGGCATACATCGAGCTGGCTGGGACGTTCCGCGTCCTCCTTGGGGCTGGCGCCACGGTCCTTGGGAAACTGCTGCATCACAAAGGATGGTTCTACGCAGTCGTGGGGCCTGTGGCCAAGGCAGTCGACAGCGACAAGGTGATGCCCTACGACGCATGCCTGGTTCCGGGACCCCTCGATGTGGAAGCGAGTGTCGCCGCGCTGGCTCGGAAGGGTGCGCGCATTAGCGTTGTCGACGTCAACGATGTGTCTGGCGCGGAGATCCTCGGATCGACCGCGGGTATCGACGAGGACTGGCTCAGGCGGTCACTGGAGGACAACCCGGCGGGCAATGACGACTCCATGACTCCTATTGTGGTTGTGATGCTCGAGTAGCCGACAGCGAAGATACGCAATGAAAAAGGCGAGAGCAGTGATGCTCCCGCCTTCTGTATTTCCTGTGAACTGAGGTCAGTTGGTGGCCGAGGTCTTCGACAAAATGGCGGCATAGACGAATTGCGCCGCCTGCCAGAGCCCGGCACGACACTTCAACCCTGCCTAGTCAAAACGTGGCCAGCCCCCGCCCCTTGCCGTTCTGACGTACAACCTGCGCACCGAGGGCCGCAAAGCGACCTCAGCCAAAATGGTCGCCATGTATGTCGCCTGGTTATGGAAGAAGGGACCGCATGTCAACTTCTTCACCGCCGCGGTCTTCGGGGCGGCCGGCACAATCTACTTCGCGGTGTTCGGGTGCGACCTTGAGTCTGCTGCCTGAGATTTCGCAGAGCGTCGTCTGCGGATGAAGCCGAATACGCCGAGTGCGAAGATCGACCACCACAGTCCGACACTCCACCCTGCAAGAACGTCGGACAGGTAGTGTGCACCAAGGTACAGGCGCCCGAACCCAATCACGAGAGGGAAAAGAAACGCCAAGGCCAACCAAAGTCTTTTGAGCCTTGGTGACCGCGTAGCACGGAACAGCAGATAGAAACCCAGCGCGTAGAAAGCTACCGAAATGTTTGCATGCCCGGATGGGAAGCTGGCATCAAGCTCCTTGACGACAGACAGAACGGCTGGTGGCCGCGAGCGTCCAAAGCCGGCCTTGCCAAAGTAGACGACCAGTTCTGATCCTGCAAAGGAGAGCATCAGCGCAAGGGCCGCGCGGCGTTTGTGGCTCCAAAGGAAGATGACGACTACTGCGAGGACGACAACAGCTAATTCCCAGTTGCCCACGAATGAAGTCTCCTTAAAGAGAACGATGCCAAAAGCCGTACGGTGCGCGGCCAGCCAGTGCACGAGCCAGCCATCGACACGGACGATGCTTTCCTTGTCGAGCACCTCTTCCGCGAGTCCCGAAACGAGGGCCGCGACGTAGAGCAGTGCTGCGCCGACAAACACTGCAAACGGCCACGGGTTCTCGAGCCACAGGTGAATGTGGTTCATGATTAACGAAGTCTGTTTTCTCATACAAACATGATAGCAGAACAGACGCGCAAAGATGAATGCGCTTTGACTCATCTAGGACAGAGGGGGAGCTGTCTCCATCAACTCATCTAAAATGGAGGTAAAGGATGACAGAAAAGCGCTGGTCCTTGGGACGAGAACAGAGCAGCGGGAATGGAGCTCAGGACAGTCAATACGCAAATATGTCGAAAACTGGGGAAAGACCGAAATGAGACTGCTAATAGGAGACAACTCCTGTTGATCCAGTGGTACAATAAATAAATGAGCAGACGTACGAGACGCGGCTGGATAGGCATAGTGGTTGTGGCGCTGGTCGCAGCAGCGGATGGCATGAGGAAACGATCGATGGCCTGCCTACCAGTTGTTGGCACAGTGGAATATGTGACACATTCTACACGTACGTGTTTCTTCAGCCCTCGCGAGATATCGGTGTTATCCTGTTTGCAAATGCTGCCGGCGACAACAACGCGACCCAGGCAATGTTCACCGAGCTGTCCAAGATTGCTGCTCTGTATGCGGCGCCCTGAGATCCAATACTCAGTGACGGTGCCCCGCCCTTACGCCTAGACTTGTACCAATGCCCACCGCGCTCATATGCCATGTCCTACACTCCTGGTGTTTCGCCGCTTGCCTTGTTCTGGCCCGCCCTATGCCCAATGTGGCAACGTGGCAAAGGCTCGTATTTTGTAGAGGCAAGACTTCTTCATAGCACAACCGGTGGCCGTCATCGTTCAGCACATGAGTAGATCCATTGATATCCTTCCAGTAAATGGGTATGGTAGTTCTGTTGTCAAGATGAACAATCTCAAGGAGAAGAATATGATATGAGAAAGGTTCTGGCAGTTTTCATCGCAGGTTGTCTCGTCCTGTCACTGTTCACCGGTATCTTCGTGTCTATGCCTTCTGCAAGGGCGGACATCGCGGAAGGGGATTACACTTATATCGTTGCTGGCAGTAACGCTACAATTACTGGTTATACAGGATCGGGAAGCGCTGTTGTCATCCCCGCCACACTGGGTGGGTATCCAGTGACCAATATCGGCGACGATGCATTCGCGGATTGTTCTGCAGTAACCATCACAACCATCCCGAACAGCGTAACGAGTATTGGCACCGATGCGTTCTATAATTGTACGAAACTGACCAGCGTGATCATTGGGAGCGGTTTAACCACAATTGGACCTAGTGCGTTCCCGCGTTGTTCTGCACTGACGAGCGTGATCATTCCTGACAGCGTGACCAGTATTGGCTACGGTGCATTCGCGGATTGTTCTGCACTGACTACCATGAGCATCCCGAATAGCGTAACGAGTATTGGCACCGATACGTTCTACGGTTGTACGAAACTGACCACCATGACCATCCCGAACAGCATAACGAGTATTGGCAGTTATGCGTTCGGTTCTTGCTCGGCACTGACCGCAGCACACTTCTCAGGTAACCCACCCAGAATGGGTACTGGTGTGTTTGACTCTTGTGCGACCGGATTTACGGTATGGTATATGAGTGGCACGACTGGTTGGACCAACCCGTGGTATACATATCCAACCGCCACCGTTGAAAATGCCACAAAAAAGCAGACGGTCCTTGTCCTTCACATAGGGAAGCCGACGTTTACCATGAACGGCACTTCGAAGATGCTTGATTCTCCTCCAGTCATCAAGAACTCGCGGACACTGCTTCCTATCCGTGCGATCATTGAAGCTCTCGGTGGAACAATTGCTTGGAATGCAATCGCCAGAAAGGTAACAGTGACGCTTGGAACCAAGACTCTTCAACTGTGGATCGGCAAGAGTAACGCGACTGTCAATGGCGTGTCGAAGCCGATCGACGCAACAGATGCCAGGGTCGTCCCTGAAATCATCAACAGCAGAACGATGCTTCCACTGAGATTCGTTTCTGAGAATCTCGGGTGCTCTGTCGTCTGGGCAGCTGCAACCAAAACGATCACGATCACCTCGACACCATTCGCACATATAGAGTATCAAAACGATCAATACGGTTTTGGTTTTTCATTGCCGGAGAGTTGGAAGGGATATTCTATCGTTACTGACAAGTGGAATGGGTTCGCAAATACTGGACCGAAGGGCGATACGACAGTCACGCAGGGTCCTTTGATTTCAATCAGAAATCCGGCATGGACCGCTCAGAAACCCTATCAAGATATCCCCATCATGGTCTTCACGCTTTCCCAATGGGATTCGCTGTTACGAGGGAAATTTTATGTCAGCGCCGCGCCAATTAATCCCAACAGGATTGGCTTTAACGCTAATCATGTGTTTGCGATTCCCGCGCGTTACAATTACGCACTTCCGATTGGATATGAAGAAGTAGACAAGATCTTGCAGAATAATCCACTCCGGGCACTTCCATCGTCAAGCACTATATCCGATGAAGGGAAAGTACTCCTTTGCGGTGGCATACCGAATGGATCAACGCAAGACATACGAGAAACAACTCGGCTTTTCATTAACCTTCCCAAAGATATTTATCCTGATAAGGAGCATAATCTTCAGTTCAAAACCGCAAGCGGTAACGCAACCGCCAGCTGGGTATCAAACGCCGGACCTTATGGCGAAGGTTATGGGGCCGAGGGTAATCCCGATTGTTGGTCGTATTATTATGAATTTGACGGCAAGGGAGAAGTGGATCTGACGGTCAAAAACGCGACAAAAAATGCACCCAATTATTATGTGCACTTTATTGTCAGCTCAGCCAAATAGCAGCTACTCCCCGAGGATGTTTGTTCAATCCTCCCGAGGATGTTTTTGTATCCGAGGGGCGTACTCGGAGGGGTGTTCTTGCAGTGCGGCGATCGCATTGTGTGCAAACCCGTGACTGATCCTGTCGATCGACCCCGTTCTGTATCAAAACATGCTCGTTTTTGAAGATATCACTTGCCCTGCCGTGTTGTTTGTAGTTCTTTACTTTACCTTCCTTCTACCTCGACCTTACGCCCTCACGCCTCAGCACTCGTTACCATTGTTATCATAATAACATCCATATAGTTTCTTGCTCATCAATTGCCGTCCACTTTGGCTTCAATGACCTTCTGGATCCCAACCGGAGCCTTGGACGAAACATTATGTGCGCCTTTCATACTTCGACACTTTCAGTTCTCCCAGTATTGGGTTCCCTTGGTGTCGATATCACCATCCTTGCCGTTGCCTCTTTCTGCATGCCCTTCCTGTCACCTCACTTCAGTTGCTGCGCATATACGGCGTACAGTAACTAGAGGTATTCCACGAACGCCCAAAAAGGCCAACCCAGGTCACGGATATATTGGCGCATGGATTCCCGCCTGCGCGGAGAGCACCCCTCGCCTTGAACAAAAGGGCTCGGGGGGAACGACAAACGGAGGAGAGAGTCGCGCATACGCGGGAATGACGGAAGCACTATACTATAGATGATATCCCTGTAGTGGAGGCGACAATGGAACAGCATGGTCTGGTGATGGTGTACACAGGCAACGGCAAGGGGAAGACGACCGCGGCGCTGGGTCTCGGCCTCAGAGCCATCGGAGCCGGACAGCGCGTCCTGCTCGTCCAGTTCATGAAGGGGGACCCGACCTACTCCGAGCTGAAAGGGATTGCCTATCTGCCGGGATTCGAGGTTGTCCAGACGGGTCTGCACCACTGGGTCACAAAGGAAACGATCAGCCTGCTGGACAAAACGGAGGCACAGCGGGGATTGAACATCGCCCGCAATGCGTTCGTGGAAGAGCGACATGAACTCGTTATCCTGGACGAACTCAACTGCGCCATTGACTATGGCCTTATTCCTGAGGCTGATGTTCTCGAGCTGCTGACACACAGACCCCAATTCATGTCGGTCTGCATAACGGGGCGTGGGGCTCCTGCGAGCCTGCTGGAGGCAGCCGACATGGTCAGTGAGGTCACCGAGGTCAAGCATCACTTCCGTCAAGGCATCCCCGCCCAGAAGGGAATCGAGTTCTAGCCCGCCGGACGGAGCCAGTGAACCCGTCGAAGCGCAATGCCTGGGGGCTATTCAACCTCGGTGCTGCGGCTACCATTTGGGGCAGCACGTTTGTGGTCAGTCGCTATGCCTTGGCCAGCATGTCCTTTCTCAACCTTGTCATCTTACGGTTCGCATGCTCGACCGCCCTGTTCATGGTGCTCTTCCTCGTCCAGCGGCCAAGACTGCCGCAAGGCCGCGAATGGTGGCTCTACCTCGGCAGCGCTACGTCGGGCTATGTCCTCTCCATTCCATTCCAGTTTCTCGGTACATCACTGACAAGCGCACACATCGGCTCGATCGTCACCTGTGCCACACCGCTCGCCATGGTCGTTCTTGCCGGACTCTTCCTGCATGAACGCATACGCGTCCGGGACATCTGTGCAATCGTCATCGCTCTCGCCGGCGTCACGCTGATATCACTGGAGGGGCTCAGTCGCAGCTCAGGGGCAAGCCCTCTGCAGTGGCTCGAAGGCATTGCCGCTTTGGTTGCCGCGGCTGTCACGTGGGCCTTCTACTCCCTGTTCCTCCGCCTCATCACCCGGAAGCAGTCATCCCTCACCGCGACAGGAATCAGCAACGGACTCGGGTTTTTCATCCTCCTGCCTCTGTTCATCCCTCGGGGTGGCAATGTCATCGCCACAGTCGTCACCCATCCTGCGCTTGGAGCCGCTATCGCCTACCTCGCCGTCATCTCGACGTTTCTCGGGTTCTACCTCTGGACACTAGGGCTCGAACAGGTCACCAGCGTCTCCGCTTCGTCGCTCATGTTCTTCTGCCAACCCCTCGCGGGGACAATCCTCGGCATGCTGGTCCTCCATGAGCACGTCACCGCGCAGACCATCATTGGCAGTGGACTCATCCTGACCGGGCTTCTGGTCAGCATGAACAGGTCACGAGTGAATACACTGTGAAGAATGGATAGCACGTTCACCCCGGCATCCGTGTACTAGAGGTGGCGAAACAGACTTCATACCAACCTCCTTCCCAGAAACAAAAAAGGCCTCCGTAGCAGCCGGAGGCCTTTTTTGTTTGTCAGTGGAAACGCTACTCGAACAGCGCCGTGCTGGCGTAGCGATCCCCACGGTCAGGGAAGATGACCACAATCACACCGCTGTCCAGCGTACGGGCCAGTTCCATGGCTCCCCAGAGGGCCGCACCGCAAGAGATGCCGACACTGATGCCTTCCTTTCGATAGATTTCGCGAGCAATGCCAAAGGCGGGAGCGTCTTCGGTCATCCTCAGCGTTACGTCCAGGTTGTCGAAGCTGAAGATACCCGGTGTATAGGCTGCCATGTTGCGCAGGCCCTGGATCTTGCTGCCGGCAATCGGTTCGACCCCGACAACCTTCACCTGCGGCGTTTGCCTGTGCATGAAGGCGGACAGTCCAGTCAATGTGCCGCCCGTACCCATACCCGCGACCACGTGCGTCACGTCGGGGACGTCCCGTAGTATCTCCGGGCCGGTTGTCTCTTCGTGTGAACGCGGATTGGCGCTGTTCTCGAACTGGTTGAGGTTGACCCATGATGGATCCTCCGAAAGCATCTGCTGTGCAGTCTTGATGGCCAGATTCGTGCCGCCGGCAGCGTCGGTGAGAATGATATCCGTGCCAAACATCTTCATGACCTTCCGACGTTCGATGCTCGCGCTCTCGGCCATCACAGCACGGAATCTGTAGCCGCGCAGAGCCGCGATCATCGCCATGGCGATCCCCGTGTTCCCGCTGGTGGCTTCCAGCAGCTGAGCTCCGGGCTTCAACACCCCTCGTTCCTCAGCGTCCTTGAACATCATGAGGACGGGGCGGTCCTTGACGGATCCACCGGGGTTGTTGCCCTCCAGCTTCGCCAGGATACGAACCCCGGGATTTGTGCTGAAGTGCTGAAGCTCGACGGTCGGTGTATTACCGATGAGGTCCAAGATGGAATTTGTCGTCATGTGGTTTCTCCTTTAGTACCGCGAGAGGTACATTGACACCATGGGGTCTGTCCGGAACGACGTGGCGCGAGGTCTTGGCAGGCATGAGATGCCCTGTGAGGCCCGCTCGCATGACCTCTGCCTTCGTGACATGTTCACCAGTTCTCCAGGCAGTGACTGCTATGTGGTCACTGCTGTAGTCGACGAGATAGACGGGCACGTACTTGTATCCCATGCGCTTGAGAGCGTTGTAGCGATGATGGCCGTCCAGGATAACCATGGTCCGCTGATCCACGATGATGGGGTCCTTGACCATGCCGTCCCGCACCAGATCGCGCTGGACTCTCATCAGGTTCTCGTTCAGAATCTGCTCGTGTTGCCGCAAGGCATTTATAGGTACCAGTGTTATTGTCATTCCTTCTCCTTCTCCGTGAGCTCTCCAGTAACCAAAGAAGCCTCCCGTCTCCGGGAGGCTTCGCATGTTCAGTGTATGAATATACGACTAGCAATGCCCCTCGGTATACTGCATTTCACAGGTGCAGGTGTCCATTGCTATAGTTGTCATACAGTTATTGTGTCCCGACACGACTCCGCGTCAACCTCTCCATGTGATGGTGTCATTCAGGATGCCTTGCTCTGGTAATCCTCGATCGCCAGGTGCAGCGCCTCAATGGCATACCCGGCACAACGCCACTTCGATTCAGGCAGACCTTCGAGCAGACCCGACATATACGGCATGTCGAGTGCCAAGGCCTCGTCAATGGTCTTGCCTGGTAGTTCCTTGCTGAGAACAGAGAGCGTTGCGATAAGAGCCGTACACCCTGCTATCCGATATTTGGCATCCGTGATGCGACCTGCGTCGACGCTGATGAACAGGGTCAGTTCAACGGCGTCCGCATTGTCAGTGATATGCCCCGTGCCCGAGGGATCGTCGATGTGCCCGATGTTGCTTGGACTCATGAACTCACGGATCGTAGCACGACTGTACTTGTCCATGTGAGCTCAGGCCATCGAGCGCAGGAACTTGACGACATTGGGAATGACGTCTGCGGCATAGTCGATGTCCTTCTCTGTCGTTACATATCCAAACGAGAGACGTATCGACGACTTCGCTTCCTTCAGGTCACAACCGATGGACGTCAGCACATGCGACGCCAGCGT
>NZ_QXIU01000187.1 GCF_003570935.1 Candidatus Cryosericum odellii | reverse complement strand
GCACAAGGTATTGCAAAAAAGGATTAAACTATAAATTTAAGAGGAGTAATTTATTCTTTTGGAATGAGACGATGGATTTTGAAAAAGGAAATACAAAAACTACAGGGAGGTAAGTATATGGAATTGGCCATGCAAAAATACTTCTCGTCAATAATTGAGATTCTCAACCGAATTGAAAGCACACAGAGTGAAAACATCCAGAAGGCTGCTGACCTTATGGCAGATTGTACAAAGAATGGTGGAATCATTCATACATTCGGTACAGGTCATTCGCATCTTGTTGCTGAAGACGTTTTTTGGCGGGGATCCACACTATCCAACATACATGCAATATTGGAACCCAGCATGACAGGGCATGCCGAAATAACAAAGAGCGAATATATGGAGAAACTGGAAGGGGCAGGCAAACTGATTGTTGAGTATCATCGACTTAGTCCGCCGGATATTTTGATTGTGATTTCCAATTCTGGCAATAATATCGTTCCAATAGATGTTGCGATGGAAGCTTCGAAACGAGGAGTTAAAGTCATTTCTATTACTTCTTTCGATTATGCAGCTCATCTTAAAACACTACATACTTCAGGCAAGAAACTAAAAGATGTTGCAGATGTGGCGATCGATAATTGCTGCCCCATTGGGGACGCTGCCGTATCTTTTGAAGATCTGCCAATGAAGGTTGGCGCTGTTTCAACAGTTGCTGGATCATTCATAGCTCATTCACTTATTGTACAGTCAGTCGAAAACTTGCTGAAGCAAGGCATAAAACCAGATGTATATTTTAATGGCTCCTTTATGGCTCATTCGAAAGAAGTGGAAGAGTACAACCAGAAAATTACTGACAAATATTTCTCAAGGATTAGAAACCTGTAGAATCCAGATAGGAATAATTCTCGTTACTGCTCAGGCTCACGTTAGAAATTGACAACCGACGCCTGAGCAGTAACCTGATTTCTTTGAATACAGACGGCTATGTGCCGAGAACCTACCGCTACCCCTACCCGGGAGACCCGCCGATGACGGACCAGTCGGCCGCCCGGACCACCTTCTTCGATGCTGCGCTGGCCCGACATCTGGAGGACATTGACCAGCTGGTGATTCTCGGCGCGGGCTGGGACACGCGCGCGTACCGGCTGCCGGAGGATACGCGTGTCCGGTGCTTCGAGGTCGACGACGCCAGGACTCAGAAGATCAAGCCCGAGATGCTGGCCAAGGCCGGCGTGGACGCAACTCGGGTTACGTTCGTGAGTGCCGATTTCCTGACGGAGGACTGGCTCGAGCAGCTGGTAAAGGCAGGCTTCCAGCCAGACAGGCCGAGCTTCTTTCTGTGGGAGTCGGTGACGATGTACCTGAACCGGAAGGCCGCTGTGGCGGGCTTTACCACCGCGAACGTGCCCGTGCGGTAAGGCGCACGGCCCGCCCTCGCCTTGCTTTTTGGTTTACATTAGGCATCGCTGCCTGCAGCCTCCTGCCGATGTCAGCATCATGGCTACCTCCCCTCCATTCACGATGATTTAGGATGTGCAATGTGACGGGTGACAACCCGCTCTCTTTGCCGTATACTAAATGTGTAAGAGATGGAGGAGAAGACGTGATACGTGCGATAAGCCTGGACTTGTGGAAAACGCTTATTCTAGACCATGATCAGGATGAGGCTCTACGCGACCGCATCCGGGCTCAAGCTATTCGTGAAGTCCTTGGTGAACACAGCGTGGCCGTTTCCGAGGATGGACTGTACAAGAGTCTTCGTCATATCGACGTCCTGCGCAGAGACGTCCGTGAGATGCGCGACTGGACTCTGACAACCTCCAGCCAGATCGGTTTTGTTCTGACGCAGGCCAGCGTGTACCCTTCCAGGGATCTGGTCGATGCTGTCCGGCCGCGATATGAGGCGGCGATCTTCGAGCTGATGCCTGCCCTCGTCGAGCCAGACACCCCACAGTTGCTTGCAGATCTGGCCCAGCACTACCCTCTCTCCTTAACGTCCAACACAGGCAAAACGCCTGGGCAGGTTCTGCTGAAAGTATTCGACATGCTGAACATCCGCAAGCCATTCACGCATTTCATCTTCTCGGACGAAGCCCTGTTTCTAAAACCCGACAAGGGTATCTGGGAACTACTGGTCGACACCAACGAACTGAAGCCGGAGGAGATCGTCCATGTGGGGGACTCATACCGCATGGACTACAAGGGAGCCCGCGCGGCCGGCCTCCAGGCCATTCTCTTTGGACGCCAGGAGTCGTTGCCCACAGAAACCCTCGCGATCGCCTCACTCAGTGAACTACCAACAACCATCGAGGAGATGAACAGATGAATATATGTCTTACCGGTTCCAGCCTGACCTCCAGCGAAGTCGTCCGTGTCGCCCGCCAGGGTGCCGTCGTCGAACTCAGCAAAGAAGCTGTGGAACAAATCAATATTGCCTCTTCATTCGTCCGGAAGATCGTCCAGGATGAAGTCCCCGTCTATGGCATCAACACGGGGTTTGGCTCTCTGTGCAATGCACACATTGGTTCCCAGGATTTGGGTAAGCTTCAAGAGAATCTCATCCTGTCACACGCTGTCGGTGTCGGCCGCTGTTTCACCGAGGACGAGGCGCGAGCAACAATACTTGTACGTGCCAATACGCTGGCCAGCGGACATTCGGGTGTTCGTCTCGAGGTAGAGCAACTCCTGCTTGAACTGCTCAATAAGCATGTATACCCCATGATCCCATCACAGGGGTCTCTCGGCGCATCTGGTGACCTGGCTCCTCTTGCCTCGCTGACGCTCGTGCTGATCGGCAAGGGAACGGCGACCGTACACGGCGAAATCCTCCAGGGTCAGGCAATCCTCGACGCCATCGGAGCCAAGCCGGTCGTCCTGGAAGCCAAGGAAGGTCTGGCCCTCATCAACGGCACCGCCGTCATGACCGGTGTAGCCGCTCTCGTCTTTGCGGACGCACGCACACTCCTTCGTACCGCCAACCTGGCAGCCGCCATGACCATGGAAGCACTCCGCGCCCGTCTCGAACCCTTCGATGAACGCATCCACGATCTGCGCCGGCACGCCGGACAGGGCGCTGTTGCCAGGGACATTCTAAGCTACGTTGCAGGCAGCAAACTCATCGGCACATGCGACGACGTCCAGGACGCCTACAGCATCCGCTGCATGCCACAGGTCCATGGCGCCATCTCCGATACGATCGACTTCGTGGAAAACGTGTTGCTCAATGAACTCAATGCAGTCACAGACAATCCCCTCCTGTTCCCTGCCGAAGGAGACGTCCTGTCGGGCGGAAACTTCCACGGCGAACCCGTGGCGTTGGCCATGGACTACCTCGCCATTGCGCTGGCAGAGTTGGCAAGCATCAGCGAACGACGCACCAACCGGCTGCTGAACCCCGCCCTCAACCGG
>NZ_QXIU01000186.1 GCF_003570935.1 Candidatus Cryosericum odellii | reverse complement strand
GAAGTGGCATCTGACACACAGATTGTCATCAAGGGTAATGTCGGCCGTTTCCCCGACATTGGCATCTGTCTGGCAAACGCGATGGTCACTGCGCGCCAACTCGCAGGCAAGGCAACCGTTTCTCGTCTCGACGAAGGCAAGTACAGTGTCGCCTGGTAAGACACGCTGCAAGGCCGGCCCTCTGCGACAGGTCGAGGTTACCACATGCATGAGAAAGGGTTGAGACGATGAGCGAGGGGCTGCGGGCAGGGCCGAGGATGACAGTTACCGGTTCGACTACTCGGGAACAAACAGAGGACATCTCATGAAACGCCTGTTCCAGGAAGCGGGCGCGCTAACCTGGCTGTTCGTGGGAGCTGTCGCATGCGCTGTGGTCGTGTCGGTGTCCACGGTAGCCTTCGCAGACATCTTCGGCCGTGCCCTGTCACTCGTCGTGGCCGGCAGCGGTCTCGTGGCTCTGCGGCAGGTCATCGTCGTCGGTGTCGCTATCAGTGTGGCGTCCGTGGCGTGCACGTTCCTTGGAAAGCTCCTTGCCGGCCACTTCAGCGAGCGCCTGCAACGGATCCTCCGTGACCGCGCCATCGAACGTCTTGCCCATGCGACGGCTGCAGCAATGCACGGCGAACACTCAGGGGACATCCAGTCCCGTTTCTCGAGTGACATGCTCTTTCTCGAGCAACTGGTCAGAACCGATAGCCTGCAGTTCGTGTCACAAGCTCTGACGGCCCTCCTTGCGGCCGCATACATGCTGTCCAGGAACTGGCTGCTTACGGTCGCATCCATTGCACCCACTCCTATCCTCCTGCTCGTGGCGTCATTTCTGACCAGGCCCCTCGGACCTCTCATGACAGCCGCCCAGGAGGCCCTTGCACAGGCAAGTGTGGTAACCCAGGAAGCAGTCTCCGGCGCCGAAGTCATTCGGGCCATGAACATGACCACCACCGTGTCTCTTCGCCACGAGCACGCGCTGTCCTCGTGGCAGGAACGGAGTACCACGGCGGCGAACCAGGTTGCGAAGCTGTACTCGACAGGCATGACGCTGGCAGTTATGCCCTTCATCATCGTCTTATCCGTCGGAGGATACCTGGCCCTGGCCCACCGTATCGAGATCGGGCTGCTGTTCTCATTCGTCCTGCTGGTCAATTACCTCTCCTTTCCCCTTCAGGAAATGCCCCGGCTGCTCGGTCGCATCCGGTCAGGTTCGGCTGCTGCACACAGGGTCCTTGAACTGCTCGACGTTCCAGTGGAGCGAACAGGAGGGGCACGTGGCCCTGCGAGCGCGGATGATGTCCTCACCCTGGAGGACGTGTCCTTCTCCTACTCCGGGACAGCAGAGCCAGCTCTGAAAGATATCTCACTGACAGTGAAGCAGGGGCAGAAAGTCGCTCTGGTGGGTACCAGCGGTTCGGGCAAGTCGACGGTCCTGCGGCTTATTACCGGTGACTACACCCCCAACGCCGGAACTGTCCGGGTCAATGGATTGTCGGTCCAGGATTGGGACCTCTCTGCGCTCCGAGCAACCATAGCAGTCGTCGACCAGGAAGCGTTTCTCTTTGGCGACAGTGTCGCCGACAACGTACGTACTGGACGCCTGGATGCGACGCAGGTCCAGATTGCCGAAGCTCTGGACGTGGCAGCCGCCGACTTTGTCGGGGAGATGACACAGCATGAGGACACGCTGGTCGGGGACACTGGAGGTCGACTGTCAGGTGGCCAGAGACAACGCATAGCCCTCGCGCGAGCGCTGGTCAAGGACGCGCCGCTGATCATCCTGGATGAGGCCACATCCGCTCTGGACAACGAACTGGAACGTCGTGTCTATGCGCGGCTGGTCGAGCACTATCCGGACAAAACTGTCGTCGCAGTGGCGCACAGACTGACAACCGTCCAGGACGCCGACATGATCTATGTGTTTGACAACGGTCGTGTCGTCGAACAGGGAACGCATGCCGGCCTTCTGGCTGCCGGGGGACGCTATGCCCTGCTCTGGGAACTGCAGCAGGCACAGGAGAGTGACCGTGGATAGCTGGAGGGCACTGAGGAGGCTGCTGTCCTGCACAGGGGATGCTGCTCGCCAGTATACGGCGGGCATCGTCGGTTTGGGCCTCACCAATTATGCGCTGAACGGTATGTTCGCCATCTCCCTTTCTGCGTTCACACGAGCATTGATGAGCGGCAACCGTCCCATGCTGAACTGGTCAGTCATGCTGTTCGTGGTCGCCGGACTCGCCGCGTCACTGGGCGTCCTGTTTGCCGGGAGAGCGCTGGTCATCGGTGCGGTACGCTCCGAACGCCACGTGCGGAGCGCCGCGTTCGCAGCTGTCAACCGCCTTTCCCTGACCGCGCTGGAACGCCTGGGCCCAGGAGAAGTGCTGTCACGGCTGACCAACGACACGGCGGTCGTCGGTCAGATGTACAAGCAGACGCTCCAGGACGTTGCAAACACGCTATGTGCAGGTTTCGGGTCCATCATCACCGTACTAGCCATCGACTGGCGCGCCGGACTGGTCATCATTGGTCTCTCGTCCCTGACGCTCCTGGTCACGCTCCCACTCCTCGCTCCCCTCAGGCGCCAGAGTACGGCTATGCAGGAAGCGAAAGCCGCGTTCCTGGGCGACGTCGGCCAGATGGCACGTGGCTCTGCCATCATCCGCTCATTCAACCTGGCAACCTGGATGACCGACCGCCTCCGTCGCCGTAGCAGAGACCGCCTGCGGGCCGGGCTCGCCGCCGAGACAACGCAGGCTGCCCGTGCGACCGTTGATGTGCTGACAGACACGACCCTCATAGGGCTGATGGCATACGGTGCGTATCGAAGCGCTCTGGATCCGTCTTTCGTGCCCAGGCTTGTCGCCCTCATCCAGATGTCCAACGGCGTTACCACCTTCTTTAGCCAGCTGTCCAGGATTCTCGCCGACCTGCAGGTGAGCCTGGCAGCTGGGATACGCATACTGGAGCTTATGGGCCTCCCCGCAGAACCCGACCACCTCACCGGTTCTTGGGCAGAGCCCGCGTCTGCGCGTTGTGGCTTAGGCGTCAGTGACCTGGCCTTCACCTATCCTAGTTCGGACAACTCTGTCGTCAGCGACATCGGGTTCACTGTGCGCAAGGGCTCGACCGTGGCATTCGTTGGACCGTCCGGAGGCGGCAAGACAACCCTGTTCAAGCTCCTGCTCGGGCTGTACGCACCTGCGCGTGGAACGATAACCGTCGAGAGTGATTCCATCTATGATCAAGCCCTCACTGAGTGGCGCGGGAACTTCGCCTACGTTCCGCAGAATGCCTTCGTCTTCAGTGACACGGTCTACGGGAACATCCTAGGCGGCATGCCAGACCCCGGCCGGCAGGAGGTCGAGAGGACAGCCCGGGCTGCCAACGCCCATGACTTTATCATGCAGCTGCCAGACGGGTACCAGACTGTGCTCGAGGAGTCGGGGCGGAACCTCAGCGGCGGCGAGAAGCAGCGCATCGCAATCGCGCGGGCGATCCTCCAGAATGCGCCCGTGCTGTTGCTCGACGAAGCTACATCAGCCCTCGACACAGAAAACGAACAACAGGTCCAGGAAGCCATCGAGAGGCTGATGAAAGGCCGGACCACGCTGGTGATCGCCCACCGTCTGTCGACGATCCAGAGAGCAGACACCATCTATTACCTGGAGGACGGCCGTCTGATCGAGCAGGGGACTCACGAGGAACTCATGGATAGCCCAGACGGAAAATACAGGGCACTGGTCGAAGCGGGCCTCCGACCACAGGCCGTCCAGGTGCAGGACATCTCCTGCTAAAGGCCACAGACCCTCGCCGTTCTACGAGGGCGACCGAGTCTCAGATGGCAAGACAACTTCAGGAACAGCAACCTCGAGATTGACTCCACAGGCCCACGAGTGCGCGGTGCAGAAATGAAGAAGGCGCAAGTCCTGGTTTTGTCCCGGGCTTCCGCCATTTCATCTTGGACACCATCCACTGCTTCTGCTGCTTCTGAAGGTGCCGGATCTTCGCTGGTTTGCTCCGTGTCCGGCGGTTCTTCTCGATGGGCCGCGTGGCCTTCTTCATCATGCTGTCTTCGTCCATGAGCCACCTCCTGATTGTCAATGCTCGTGCGAATGAAGCCCTAACAATGTATCGGAGGGAAATTGGATGTCAAGTTCCATGCGTGAAGGACGGCCGTAAGCAGACAACACTCACGGCCGGGGTCCCTTCGATTGCGAATTCCAAAACCTGTCTAGTCTGCGAGGCCCTCTCTGGTACGCAACTGCATACGGACCTGTCGCTCGCTGAACTTGCGAGCGAAGTCAGAAGCAACGCGCGCATTCTCAAGCGCACCCGCTTTGTCATCATTGTTGCTGCTGTGCAAAATGCCAGGAGTGACACCTCTCTTCGCCAGCAATTCCATGACCTCGACCATCATGCTATCGACCAGCACTGCCCCCGCGATTGTCGAGCCAGGACCGGCCTTGGCTGG
>NZ_QXIU01000185.1 GCF_003570935.1 Candidatus Cryosericum odellii | reverse complement strand
GCAACGACACCACGTTCATCGTTCGACGGGGTCACATACCGAGCCAAACGGATCACCTGGGGATCTCCGTTGGCCATGGCTACAGAAACGCCTGCCACCTTGAACATACTGGCATCCGACTCGTTGTCACCGAGAACCATGATGTTTTTCATCTCCAGGCCAAGCATCGAAGACAAGGTTGAGACGGCACTGCCTTTGTCGACACCCGCACCCATGATGTCGATGCAGTTAGCGTCAGCCTTCACGACCGTCGCATTGACCCCAAGCGCGTGCACGAGGTCCAGCTCGAGGGCGTCCGTCTCTTCCAGACGACACCGGATAGCAAGCTTTCGATAGCCCTCCATATCGTGAGTTTTCCAGGCCCTTATGTCCTCAAAACGCGAATTCAGCTCCGCATATGGCATCTTCTGCAGGAAGAAGGGTGCGGCGGCATTCTTGTAGAGCACGACGTCCTCGCCTTTCAACAGAAAGAAGTTGAAATCGTATGAGCTGCGTTGCAAGAGGTCGAGGACTTCTCCTATGACAGAACCTGCGAGATTCCACTCAGCAATGATGTGCCCATCAAACGGATCCTGGATGACGGCGCCGGTCTCACTGATGATCGGCACGTGGATGATCCCCAGCTGCTCAACGAACGGCATGATCGAGAACTGTTCCCGGCCGGAACAGATGGTGAATTCCACCCCTGGAACCAGGGCAGTCCTCAATTCAGCAACCGTTTCCTCCGTGATGAGTGAATAGCTGTCCAGCAGCGTTCCATCAAGATCGCAGGCAATGAGTTTCTGGATTGCCGCCACGGCCCTACACGCTGTAGACCACGCTGCCCTGGCAGATCGTGGAAGAGACATGAAGGTCAGGTGTCAGGATGACAATGTCCGCGACAGCTCCCGGTCGGATGATACCTCGATCGGTCACACCGATGGAACGGGCAGGGTTCTGACCTGCGGCGCGGAAAGCACTCGCAAGGTCAAGGCCGCCAATGCTGACCACGTTACGGACGGCCCGATCCAACGTCAGAATGGAACCTGCAAGGCGTCCACCAGGGAGCCGCACTGAGGTCTCGTCCACCGTCACCTTCTGTCCATCGAAATCAAACTCGCCCTGGATACCGAGTCCGACAGCAAGGACGGAATCAGAGATAAGCACGAGTCGATCCTTCAGATACCGACTCACCAGCGCAATCGTGGCAGGATGAGTATGCACGCCGTCAGCTATGAACTGAAGATAGACATCGTACAGGAGCGCAGCGCCGACGGGACCTGGTTCGCGATGGAGCAATGGTCGCATCACATTAAAGAGATGGTTCATAGACGTGGCGCCAGCCGCGATCCCCGCAACAGCGTGCTCGAAATCTGTATCGGTATGTCCAATGGAGACATGCACGCCGCGGCTGACCAGGTACTCGATAACTGGGATCGCTCCCTCGCGCTCGGGCGCCACGGCCATCAGTGTGACGGGTCCACTGTCAACCAGTGCTTTGGCATTCGCAATGGTCGGTATCTCGAAATTCTCGGGATTCATGGCTCCTGGCATCTTTTGATTGAGGAATGGTCCCTCCAGATGCCATGCCAGAGGTCTCGCCCCTTCGACTGTTGCCAGCTTGGGACTCAAAGCTGCCATGACGTGCTGGAGAGTGGCAATGCGCGCGCCCACGGTCGTCGGCAGAAATGACGTGACGCCCGCATGGGGCAGACCTGTCGCCATACACTCGAGAGCTTCACTGCTCGCTTCCATAATGTCGTGTCCGCCATACCCATGAATATGAACGTCAATGAAGCCAGGAGCAACAAGGAAACCCGTCGTATCGAGAACTTCGATCCCGGAGGGTTGTTCTGTGAGAATGTGTCTGATCCGGCCGGCTTCAATTTCGACCCAGAACGTACCACGCAATTCATCAGGGGTGAAGAGACGGTCGGTCTTGATGACATAGTGCGAAGATGCCGGCATGCTCATGGTCTTCTCCTTTCAAACACCGCAGGAAATGAGAGAACCCCGGCTCCAGTCAGGACGCCTGGGGATGTTCCACGTTAACCCGGTTGCCCGTGTCAGCGGATCGATAGCAGGCATCGACTACGCGATGTGTCCAACCGGCCTCCGCAAGAGTCGGGCGGGCCGCAAACCCAACATCGCCGCCTGTACAGCCGTCCAGAAATGTGTAGATGCTTGCAGCGTGCATATCACACATGGGTCCCATCGACATTTTCGAACTTGGAAACGCAGTCTTCAGATACGTTACCCACGGGTCGTCCAGAACGATATCCTGTGTCACGTCACGCGAAGCTGCATCCATGATGACAGCTCGCCCGCGCTGAAGGTCGACTGTCACAGAACCCTTCGTTCCAAAGACCTCAAAGGCAAAGGCTCCTTCACGCCCGGCGTGCACCCGGGAAACCTCGATCGTTCCCGTGCTGCCATTCATCAGGTCCGCAGTGACCAGTGCCCAGTCGTCCACGTCGACACGAGACATTCCATCCGGGACTCCCGTACTGGGACGCTCACCAACGACAGTTCTGGTCACACAGCGCACTGCTTCGAATTCGCCGACGACCATGCGCACAGCATCAACCATATGGAGACCCAGGTCGACAAGAGCGCCACCGCCAGATTCCTTGCGACTCAAGCGCCACGTCATTGCTCGCTGGGTATTCAGATAACTGGCATGCAGAAGGACAGCTCTCCATGTCACAACGTCGCCAATGACGCCTGTTCGCACGATCGCACGCGCAGCCGCCATAGCAGGAAGGAACCGATACACGAGGGCAGTCTGGTTCAGGACGCCTGCATTGTCTGCCTTCCGGGCCAGTTCAAGTGTAAGCTCACCGCTCAGGTCGACCGGTTTCTCACAGTAGACACGGACATGCGCTGCGACTGCCGCTTCCACAAGAGAGCGGTGTGCGGCATTTGGGGTGCACACATCCAGCATGTCGATCTGGGCGCACGTCGAAGATACGGAGTCATAAGGGAGAGCTCGAGAGAACTCAAACCGATCAGCCTCATTCGGGTGTGACGTATAGACCGTGTCAAACATGACTCGCGCCGGGGGTTCCGCATATATCCCGGACAGTGCCCGATAACACATCCAGTGGATGCGGCCGATGAAACCAGTCCCCGCGAGGCCGAGGCGAACCGGCTGCATCTCCTCAGACATGGTAGAGGCGGTCTGCGTACTTGGCGGTGTACTCCTTGTTGAATTCAGGGCCCCCGTCAACATTGGCACTCATGAACACCGGTGGAACGTAACCAGCCTCCAGCATCTCGCGGATGGCGAAGACAATGGACTGGTCGACCAGGATGTCCGAACTGATACTCGACGTTCCCGCAATCTTCGTAGGAAGACCCGGAAGTTCGATGGTAGCATCCCCTTCGACACTGTGATTGTCGAGGATGACATCTGCAAGTTGCCACAGCATCTTGCCACTCGAATGGCGCGACGTGCTGTGTTTCTCGATCTCCAGAGCGGTAACGGCAATGACCGGTACACCAATCGACCGTGCAACCATTGCCATCTCGATGATCAGAGGATTCCGTCCCGAGTTGCTGATGATGAATAGACAATCGTTCTTCCGGATATCCCACATCTCGGCGAATATCGTTCCCACGCCTTCGATGCGTTCATAATGGCCGCCCGATAGTTCCTTGACCTGTTTGGATGGAATAAGGCCGCCCGCACGCCCACAAATCTCGATAGCAACAGATGCAGAATGTCCACTGCCAAAAGCCTGAAGGATTCCGCCACTCATGATACTCTGTGCAACAATATGGCCCGCCTTGCGCATGTTGTCCTCTTCCTGCTTCAGGACAGGGATCAGCTCCTCGATCTTGCTAAAGAATTCCAATGCCATACTGACCTCCCAGCTCGTATCTATTTTTTCTGCTGACAACGATCCGTCTACAGCAAGCCCTTCTTCCGGAGAAGTTCGACCAGATCAAGCGCACGGTCATTGGCACTGCGCTGAGGCGTGATCTTATAGCCCATGTCCCCAATAGCCTTGAATGCCTCTGCATCCTCCCTGGTCGAAGCTATCCATGGAAGAACCATCACATACTTCGTCCCCTGGACTGGCGCCTGATTGCCGACATTGATGCTCTTCGGCTTGAGTCCGCCCTGCATAAGTGCCAGTGCACCCTGCGCATTGCGCGCAATGATGAGGACATTCTCGTGGGCAGGGTCCATGGAAGAGAGCTGTTTCAAACCATCAGCAATAGTGACCACCGAGCATGGGAGCCCGCGCGCTGCCTGCGGCAGGACAATGCGCTGAATCGGATCGGCCGCGACCTTGTCGTCCGCAACAATAATACGCTTGGCGCCATAGTAGCCGCACCAGCTTATGGTAACCTGTCCATGAATAAGACGATTGTCAATGTGTAGAAAGAATGCCATGATTCGCTCCTATGGGGTTGAAGATGGTGCTGCACCGGTGTCATCGTGCCCCGGATTATTGTTCAATGCTTGACGCATTATTGCACTCAAACTCTGGATAGACTCCTTACCTGCATTCATAGCCATTTCTGCAACATCGGCCAGTGCCATGTCGCTTCGGACAGCCAGAATCTCAAGGATCATCGGCAGGTTCACGCCTGCAATGATCTCCACACGGTCGGTGACGAGGTACGCCGCAGCGTTGGAAGGAGACGCTCCCAGCATATCAACAAACAAAAGTGAACCTGAACCCGTGTCCGTTTTGTCAATGCCTGCCTGAATGCGTTCCTTGAGTCCATCGATACTGTCTCCCTCGCGAAGCGCAACGGTCTCAAACTGTTCCTGGGGCCCCGCGATGAGAGTGACAGCACTTGCAATTCCATCAGCAAATTCTCCGTGAGTAACAACGACGATTCCAATCATAATAGGTTCCTTTCCAGTTCCGGGCTGCCTAGGCAGCCCGGACGTGGAAAGGAATCCATCATGATTGGAATCGTCGTTGTTACTCACGGAGAATTTGCTGATGGAATTGCAAGTGCTGTCACTCTTATCGCAGGACCCCAGGAACAGTTCG
>NZ_QXIU01000184.1 GCF_003570935.1 Candidatus Cryosericum odellii | reverse complement strand
GGCATTCGCAATGGTCGGTATCTCGAAATCCTCGGGATTCATGGCCCCTGGCATTTTTTCATTCAGGAATGGTCCCTCCAGATGCCACCCCAGAGGTCTCGCTCCCTCGACGGTTGCCAACTTGGGACTCAAAGTTGTCATGACGTGCTGGAGAGTGGCAATGCGCGCGCCCACGGTCGTCGGCAGAAATGACGTGACGCCGGCATGTGGCAGGCCTGTCGCCATACACTCGAGAGCTTCGCTGCTCGCTTCCATGATGTCGTGCCCGCCGTACCCGTGAATATGGACGTCAATGAAGCCGGGGGCAACAAGGAGGCCCGTCGCATCGAGAACTTCAATTCCAGAAGGTTGCTCTGTGAGAGTGTGTTTGATCCGGCCAGCCTCAATTTCGATCCAGAACGTACCCCGCAGTTCATCGGGTGTAAAAAGGCGGTCGGTCTTGATGACATAGTGCGAAGATGCCGGTATGTTCATGGTCTTCTCCTTTCGAATACAGCAGGACATGAAAGAACCCTGGCTCCGGTCAGGACACCTGGGGACGTTGCACATCAACCCGGTTGCCAGTGTCGGCGGATTGATAGCAGGCATCGACTACGCGATGTGTCCAGCCAGCCTCCGCAAGAGTCGGGCGGGCCGCGAACCTAACATCGCCGCCTGTACAACCGTCCAGAAATGTATAGATGCTTGCAGCATGCATGTCACACATGAGTCCCATCGACATTTTCGAACTTGGAAACGCAGTCTTCAGGTAGGTTACCCACGGATCGTCCAGAACGACGTCCTGCGTGACGTCACGCGAAGCCGCATCCATGACGACCGCTCGCCCACGCTGAAGGTCAACTGTCACTGAACCCTTCGTTCCAAAGACCTCAAAGGCAAAGGTTCCTTCACGTCCGGCATGTACCCGCGAAACCTCAATCGTTCCCGTGCTGCCATTCACCAGGTCTGCCGTGACCAGTGCCCAGTCGTCCACATCGACGCGGGACATTCCATCTGGGGCTCCCATACGGGGACGCTCGCCAACAACTGTTCTGGTTACGCAGCGCACGGCTTCGAATTCGCCGGCGACCATGCGCACGGCATCGACCATATGAAGACCCAGGTCGACAAGCGCGCCACCACCAGATTCCTTGCGACTCAAGCGCCACGTCATTGCTCGCTGAGTGTTGAGATAACTGGCATGCAGCAGGACAGCCCTCCATGTCACGACATTGCCGATGACGCCCGCTCGAACAATCGCGCGCGCAGCTGCCATAGCAGGAAGGAAACGGTACACGAGGGCAGTCTGGTTCAGGACGCCTGCATTGTCTGCCTTCCGGGCCAGTTCAAGTGTAAGCTCGCCGCTCAGGTCCACCGGTTTCTCACAGTAGACAGGGACATGTACCGCGACTGCCGCCTCAACAAGAGGGTGATGTGAGGCGTTTGGGGTGCACACGTCCAGCATGTCGATCTGGGCACACGTCGAAGATACGGATTCATAAGGGAGGGCTCGAGAAAACTCGAACCGATCAGCTTCATTCGGGTGTGACGTATAGATTGTGTCAAACATGACTCGCGCCGGAACTTCTGCGTACATCGCTGGCAGTGCCCGATAACACATCCAGTGGATGCGGCCGATGAAACCAGTCCCCGCAAGGCCAAGTCGAACCGGCCGCATATTCTCAGACACGGTACAGACGGTCTGCGTACTTGGCTGTGTACTGCTTGTTGAATTCAGGGCCCCCGTCCACATTGGCGCTCATGAACACCGGTGGAACATAACCAGCCTCCAGCATCTCGCGGATAGCGAAGACCATAGTCTGATCGACCAGGATGTCCGAACTGATGCTCGACGTTCCGGCGATCTTGGTGGGAAGACCCGGAAGTTCGATAGTAGCATCTCCTTCGACACTGTGATTGTCCAGGATGACATCTGCAAGTTGCCACAGCATCTTGCCGCTCGAATGGCGCGACGTACTGTGTTTGCCGACTTCGAGAGCGGTGACGGCAATGACCGGTACGCCGATCGACCGTGCAACCATTGCCATCTCGATAATCAGAGGATTCCGACCCGAGTTGCTGATGATGAACAGACAATCGTTCTTCTGGATATCCCACATCTCGGCGAATGTCGTTCCCACGCCTTCGATGCGTTCATAATGGCCGCCCGATAGTTCCTTGACCTGTTTGGATGGAATAAGGCCGCCCGCCCGCCCGCAAATCTCGATGGCAACAGATGCAGAATGCCCGCTGCCAAAAGCCTGCAGGATTCCACCGCTCATGATACTCTGCGCAACAATGTGACCTGCCTTGCGCATGTTGCCCTCTTCCTGCTTCAGGACAGGAATCAGCTCCTCGATCTTGTCAAAGAATTCCAGTGCCATTCCGACCTCCCAACTCGTATCCATTTTTTCTGCCGACAACGATCCGTCTACAGCAAACCCTTCTTTCGGAGAAGTTCGACCAGATCCAGCGCACGGTCATTGCCGCTGCGCTGGGGAGTAATCTTGTAGCCCATGTCCCCAATAGCCTTGAATGCCTCTGCATCCTCTGTCGTCACAGCTATCCATGGAAGAACCATCACATATTTGGTTCCCTGGACAGGAGCCTGATTACCGACATTGATGCTCTTCGGCTTGAATCCACCCTGCATAAGTGCCAGTGCACCCTGCGCATTGCGCGCAATAATGAGGACACTCTCGTGGGCAGGATCCATGGAAGAAAGCAATTTCAAACCGTCAGCAATGGTGACGACCGAAGTTGGGAGTCCACGCGCTGCCTGTGGCAGCACAATGCGCTGAATCGGATCGGCTGCGACCTTGTCGTCGGCAACAATAATACGCTTGGCGCCATAGTAGC
>NZ_QXIU01000183.1:9409-18806 GCF_003570935.1 Candidatus Cryosericum odellii | reverse complement strand
ACCTGAAGGTTGGTCCAATGCTTCTTCTTCAGCAGCCAGTAGACACAGAACACAAGAGCCAACGGCAATATATATGGAAGAATCTTGTCGAAGGTGTCCTGGAGCTTGACTATCTCGACAACATCCTTGCCGTCGAGCAGGACGTGCTTGGTGAATTGGATTTTTGTCGTGACGCCTACAATGCTCGGAATGAAGCCACCCATAATGAACAGAGCCGCCGTGCTGGCTATGTCCGTGATACGGGTAATAGCACCGCTGCTGACCTGCCGTACAAGGCCGATACCCTGCTTGTACCCAAGCCAGAAGCCAGGGAACATTACGTAGAACCAGATGAAGCCAAGGAGCAGCATGAGCCAAGCGCCGGCGGCATGGCCTTGGAGGGCCAGCGACGCCGCAAACACGGCGAAGATAGGCTTCATCAGAATAGCCTGGACGGTATCGCCGATGCCTGCAAAGGGGCCCATCAGGGCAACCTTCAGGCTGTCGCCAACCTCGGGCTGACGTTTCTCCTCAAGAGCACAGTCGGCACCGAAAATTGTCGGTGAACCGATAGCGGGGTTGGTGTTGTAGAAGACCATATGACGCTTGAGAGCAGCAAAGTATTCATCTTTGTTCGGATACACCTTCTTGAGGATGGGCGCGATAGACCAGGCATAGCCAAGAGCCTGCATACGCTCATAGTTCCAGGAAAGCTGCAGAGTCAGGTTGTGCCGCCACATGGCGTTGACGAGATCGCCATGCGTGACAGGGCTCTTAGTTTCATCGACCTTCACAGCAGCAGCTTCTTCAGCCTGCTGTTCACCAGCCTCGATCGGCTTGAGCGAGAAGTAAATGATGACCACCGCCAAGGCAGTGAGGGCGATACCAAGAAGCGGAACATTCAGGTACGCGAACATGACAAAGCCGACAACAAAGAATGACCACCACTTCTCGATGGGCAGGAGAGTCAGCAAGATGCCAAAACCGAGAGCCGGCAGAATGTGACCCATGGTGCCCAGGCCGCGGGTCAACCATGCCGGGATGTTGTTGATCAGGGTCTGAATAGGCCCCGATCCAAGCCATACAGCAAAGAAGACGGGAATGGCGCGAGAGAGACCCCATGGAAGCTGACCCCACAGGTGCCACCGTGTGAAAGCAGCGTCATCCTGTTTCTCCACTGCGCGGTCTGCTCCATGGATAAACACAGTGGTCACCGAACGGCCGAGGATATCGAGCTGAGTCATGAATAATGAAACAGGGACTGCGATCGCCATGCCGGCTGCCATTGCCTCTGTCGGGGCCAACTTTGACAGTGCAGCAAATGCTGTGCCGACGATAGCGCCTGTGGTGTAGTCGGGGGTCGTCGCACCACCATATGTCCACAAACCCAATGACATCAGTTCCAGAGTACCACCGATAGCAAGACCCAGCGGTATGTTTCCGACAACAGCACCAACAAAGAACCCGCTGACAATCGGGTCCATGAGTTGCCAGGCAGGACCCAGATCAGTAATCATCGACACGTACGACCAGATCGCCAGAATCAGGGAAATTCCGATACCGTAGCTATTAGCCATTTCCTAATCCTCCTTACCAGGATATCCTCATAAGTCCAAGAGAACCTTCGTCAGCTCTTTGCAGCTCAGCCATCGAAGCCCGGGAAGCGCTTGCGCGCCACTGTGCTCCACGATCACCTCCCACTCAGGTATCTTTTATGCAACAACAGACAGCTGCAATCGATTGCAGCCCCTTGTGGCCAGAATCATGAAAGCAGTAATGAAATTCATTGTGGTGTAGTCCACAGAATTTGCAATAGCCGCATCGATTTCTGTGTTGTGGTTCAGGGATGCTGAGTATCCACATCCGGATTGCCCGCACGATGTTCGTTGTCATCGATGAGACTGACCTTATGGAGAAAACGGGGTTTGTCCGGGTTCAGCTTACGTGCAATCGAGAGGCTATAGGCAAACAGTTGCGCGAACAGAGCGTTCTCCAGTGGATAGACAGTCGGGTCTGCAACGGGGATACGAAACGCAATGTCACCGTATTGCAAGGCTTTGTCACTGTCGGAGACCACCAACACGTGAGCACGCGTCGACTTGATACGCTCCAAGACGGCTATGTTCAAGTCCAGACATGCATCGTTCGGAGCAAACATGATGACAGGAAGATCTGGATTGAGGACGGCCAGCGGTCCATGGATGAGATCAACCGAGGAGAGACCTTGCGCATTGATATAGCACGTCTCCTTCAGTTTCAGGGCGCCCTCCAGGGCACTCGCGTAGCAATAGCCTGTGCCCAGCACGACAAAGTCCTCGGTGAACGTGTAGCGCAGTGCCTGCTGACGGATTTCTTCTTCTCGCTCGACGATGCCTCCCAGAGACTCGAGGACCGTACCGATGTCAAAGGCGTCCCCCCGGATGGCGTGGACCAGAAGCAGGAGTGCCGCCAGTGACGCAGTAAAGGTCTTCGTAGCGGCGACACTCTTTTCGGGTCCCGCCCGAAGAAACAGCGAATTAGGAGCTACTGTCCGATCGAGAGTACTGCCTTGGACATTCATGATACCGACTGTAAAGGTACCATCTTTGACGGCTTGCTCCGCGACCCTGCAAACATCTTGCGTCTCGCCCGACTGCGAAATGGCGATGACGGCGCCGCGCCGCATACGGGGAGGCAGACTGTAGTTCGTGTACAGCGACCCAAGCGCCAGAGCCACGGGAATCCGCAGGAGCGATTCGATAAGGTACTGGCCGTACATGCACGCATGGTCCGAAGTTCCACGTCCCGATTCAATGACGACGTCGGGATCCGTGGCGGCAAATCGCTGCCCGATTCCCTCAATCGATGGCCCTTCCTCGTGCGCAAGGCGCTCCAGCACTGAAACCGTCTCACGCACCTCCTGGATCATCAGCTGTTGTTCCACTGGTCCCTCCCTGTCACGCCAAGAGTGCACGCAGCCCGTTGATGGCAGCATCCCGCAATTGTTCACCCTCGCCTTTGGCGATGAATGTCGTGAACGCCTCGTAGCCACCCTCGTCATATGCTGCTGCATCGAGGATATATCCTATATAGTCTCCGCAGTACCCGACGACCAGCACAACATGGTCTGGAAATGCTGCTCGAATGTCATTCCCCAAGCTGGAAAACAGCTCCCCGGGAATCCCTGCCACGAGTATGTCACCAAATCGAACCAGCGACAGGCGTGAGTCGATGTATTCCACGTTACCTGCACTGTCGGCCATCTTGGCCGCAAACGTCAGTCCCTCGATAGCCGATTCCAGAGATCTCAGATTTCGCACCCCCTCCAACCGAGCTACTTCCAGCTTCTTCCGGGCGTCAGCAATGCGGCGCTTAAGGTCCTGCGCCGAGGGGAACTTCCTGGCTTTGAGCCTCAAGGGAACTTCGGCAGCCCGCACCGTAAATGGCCCCTTCATTGGCTCCAGCACATCTAGGCTCGCTGCAACACTCTCGGCCACGATGGTACCAATACGCTCCACCTCGGCAAAGTCGGAGCTCTGCCGGTAGAAGCGCGTACTCATGTCGCCGGCAGCCCCATTAAGAAACACGGGCATTGTGACAAAGGGCTCGAAGAGAGGCATAATGCTAGCGGCGAACCCCGGGAAGTCCGCACTGTATAAGTGGTTCTCCTCATGAAGGACAGTGGGGTGACAGTCGAGATTGTAGACTACTGCGCATCGTGTGGTTGTTTCCACTTCCAGGACCCGCATCTGCATCTGCTCAGCAGTACGAACGCGTCGATTACCACAGATCGGCTGCAACATACTCGCCATGCCGCTGTATATGGTGCCTTCGCGAGCCCATCTGCGAGCTTTTCTGGCAGCGGTGGCACATCCTGCGACCGTCCGCTCGAACAGCCTCTCGTCAAAAGTCCCAAAGACCTGGGTGTCTGACAAGGCAACCCGTCCGAGTCCGGCAGGTCCGGAATGCGTATGAATAGCCGCAACCAGACAACAGGCAGCCGGCACACCGGTCTCCTGCTCTACGCGTCTCCGTACCTCGTCTACGAAGTGTCGGTCTACTTCCAGCGTGTCCACGACGATGAGCATCATGCGATTCTCAGGCCCATCCGCCAGATACACGGCCTTGGCCATCAGGTCATCATGAACCCCCTCGGCAATGCGCGTGCCAGAGAATCCACCCATCTGCAACCCCGTACGAGGGGTGATGACGGCACTTCCACATCCAGTCTCAAACATCACAGCCTCCCTTTATGAACCGCTGGTCTATGATTGGATCGGATCCCCTACTGCGCTCCACGCACACGCCTCGAAGAACGCCAGGTCCGCCATACAGGTATGAGGCGGAGGACGACATACAACACAAAACCGATGCCGCTGACAACGTACCCCGGGATCCTTCCCCCGGGCACCATGGACAGAAGAGCTCCTGCCATCACGACCAACACGGCCATGAACAGAAGCTTCGTGGCATTGTCCATCGTCGACCAGGTCTGTCGTGTACGGGGCTCCGAATTGTGCCAACCATTTCGCACCGGCGCACCGGCCTTGTTCTTGTGTTCACCCATCCCTGGTTCCTCCACAGTCAATAACCATTCCAGATTGACGAATCTGTCAGGAATACGATATTATCGTAATCCAAATTGGTCAAAAGCAAGGGAGCCGCGTTGCATCATCTCTATTCCGTACGATGAAAAGGACCGCATACGACGAGGAAGGAGATACTATTGAGAGGCGTATGGGTGAGAGGAATGGGTAGATCGTATCTTAATTGAAGCAATGAGGGATCCTATCGTGAACTCCCATCGTTGCATCACGAAGAAATCATCGTGAAACGAGAGGAGGTGGCCATGATACTGACATCCTTGCGTGATCAGGAGCGAAAGGCGCAGCGGAAGCATGTGTACGTAAGTTCCAAATAATTACATTGACAACCGTAATCCCAACCGCTCCACGAAGATAGAGATCACTTCAATCTGTGCGAGTATTTACAGAGCGTCTAACTCCCTGACGATCTGTTCGCAAAGTTCGTGGGTCAGCAGGGAGTCCTCCGCAGTCGGGGAGGACGGAAGTCCTTGGACTGTGGCACTGAGGAAACAGTCGATGATCTGGGCGAATCCGCGGCGAACAAGGATGGGCTCCCAATCGCCGGAGCGAACTCTCTTTTCCTCTCCATTGTACGAGTGGACGCTTTCCACGAGATCATCGACTTGCCATTTGTTCCCGGAGGCAATGACTTCAAGTCGCTCTTCGGTTTTTCCGCTGTTTCGGTTCATGATTCCGATAGCAGTAAAGCGCGGGCAGGACCACTCGACAATAGCTTGTTCCAGGAGACCATCTTTCTTGTGACCTGATACGCGGATGTCCTGGGGCGTGCCAGGGGATAAAAAACGCAAGGTATCCACGACATGAATGAAGTCATCGAAAATGAAGGTCCGCACTGTTTCAGGAGGGTCGACACGATTTTTTTGCATGAAGATCAGAGATTTGTCGGGGACGGCGTGCAGTTGATTGTAAAATGGAGCAAAACGCCGGTTAAAGCCTACCATGAGAAGGCATTGACGGCGTGCAGCCAACTCGACGAGATCCCGGGCTTCCTTCAGAGAATAGGCAAGGGGTTTGTCAACGTAGACGTGGATACCGCTGTCCAGCAAACGCTGCACGATCTGAAAGTGAGCTTCGGTAGCCGCATGGACAAATGCCGCTTGAATTCCCGTGTGAATCAATTCCTCTACCGATCCCACCTTCTGAGGTATGCGATATTGTCGGCTGATCTGATCGAGCGTCTGGGAATTGCGGGTCGCCAAGACAATATCCAAGTCACCTCTTGCGGCCAATATGGGGAGATAGGCCTTTTGAGCGATAGCTCCCAGTCCGATCACACCTACTTTCATTGGGTTCCTCCGCAGTCGATAACCATTGCAAGTCGACTAGTCTGTCTGCAATACGATACCATTCTCGCCCAAACTGGTTAAAAGCAAGGGGATACGGTCTGGCTCTTCGTTGCTACATCGATGGGACGCACAGCACGTTTGTCAGTGCTCGAGTTCCCTTGATGATGTACTGTCCCTTGTAGTAGAGGGTCGTCGAGCTTCCGCCGTCGAGCGTCACCACGTTTGTGAAGAGTCCGAGNNTTCTGGTCATCCATGCCAATGAACGCACGGGAACCAAGCTTGGCGGTGCGACTGATGTCCTTGTACTTCCGATAGTCGACGTATGGCTTGCCTCCGAGCACGACGACAGGCCCACACTGCACAAACGTAGAACCAGTGCAATCACGCGTACCCACGTAGGAGCGCAAGTCTGCTCCGGGCGACATTCGCAGAACCGCAGCGGTGGCAGAGTTCCGTGCATACAGTGCTACCTGTCCCGCGGCCAGCGTCCGCGGCGTGAAGTACTTGCCACAAATGAGTCGAACGAACTTGCCTTGCTGAAGCACCACCAGGGCTTCAGTCGCGCCGACGGAGAAGCCGCCGGTGTAGTAGTTAGAGTACAGAGAAAGCGATAGTGATGATGGTGCCGCCGGGGACTGGTTGATGCGAGCCACGGAAAGCTCCTTGCCCGTATTCAGCCGCACGACCACGTGAGCTGTGCCTTCGACATAGAAAGGGGTGTTGTCTGCGTCAATACCAATCGTCGAGACATACGTTCCCGAGTAGTAGACGGGTGTGCCCTGGTCCTGCACCGACCCACTCATGATATAGCTCGTCATGTTGAAGGGTGTCGCGTTCATGAGCACAAGCGGTTTCAGACTGCTCACATATGTAGATGGGAAGCGAGCGGTTCCCAGACCACCCATGGACTGACAGCTCAGAACGTGGATTCCTTTGCCCGTCATGTCGATACGGACAATATTGAAGTCTACTGTCTGCATGAACACCTGTTCGCGACGAGTCTCAAAAGTGACGGCATCGTAATCGACAGGCCCCACCACTACTGGATCCGGCATAACCCAGGTGAACACCGACTGGCCGTCGACTAAACCGCGCGAATACTGTACAGAGAGCAGTAGCTGCACATCAGCAGCAGCGACCAGCACTTCGCCAAGCAAACCTCGCGGCGTAACGGAGAGTCCAACGGCGTGACCGTCCACGAGTGCAGCGAGACTGCCTGGAGTCACACATATTGTGCGTTTGGCGCTTGAAAGCGTGATGGCTACGCTCTGGGGCACTGACAACACACCAAAACCGAATTGCCTCGCGACAAACTCGATCGGGACGAGTGTCTGTTGAGACGCCTGGTCGGTCATCGGGGGGACGAGCATGGTTACCGTGCGACCGTCTACAACTGCCCGTGCACTGCCCGTCGTAAGGACAACCGTTGTGCTTCGGGCGCGTGCAGCCGGCACCGGGGCACATAAGAGCATCAATGTCACGATACCGCACAACGCTTTACGAGACAAGACCCTGAGCCTATGTAACATTTCACAACACCTCCTGCGCAAATACAGTATATACGCATATTTTAGACGGCCGAGCCGCTCTACATGTTCCGTATCCCCACTTGTCAGAGCTTCCCTCCTCAGACTGAGCCGCTCAAAGCGCGGCAGGACAGCCGCGCACGCCAGATTTCAGCTTTACAGAAGAAGTTTACGGGATATCATAAATATATGCTGACAGTGGGTAGAGTGGGGACGGTAACCTCGGTGAATACTGGTCGTTCTGGGTACCGGGGGGCATTCGCAGCGCAGTACGCCATGCGTCGCGCAGTCGGGCTTGCTGTCGTCGCAGTCCTGCTTCTCATATCGATATCCCGGGTCGATGCCACCACTCCGGTCGCGCCACCTCCCCAGCTGGTGGTCGCCCGGAACATGCTCCCATTGCTGCCTCAGTTCAATGCAACATTGGCGGAAGTGCAGCGCAGTGGCCTGCTGGTACAACTGGAGGCAAAATGGTTTGGCACCACGATTTCCTTCTACACTGACACCGATCGGTTGAGAACCACGTTGCTGGTACTGGGAGGTATCGTGGTCGTCCTGTTCGCGATCTATCTGCTTGCCTCGCGTGAACGCGCGGCACGCGCCGCCCGTGACCGGGCCGCTTACTATCAGCAACTGTTTGCCGCAGTCCCGGAACCGGCTCTGCTTGTGGACGACGCTGACGGACAGCTGCGCATCGAGGCCGTCAATGGAGCTCTGTGCACTCTGCTTGCTCGAAAAGACTCTGACCTGCTTGGCGCCACNNTCAGCACGGTGGCAGTTTGTCGCATCCGACAGGACCCTCATCCCTGTCGAAGTCATGACATCGAACCTGCCGACTCCCAGCAAACGCGTGCTCATCGTCGCCCGTGACCTGCGGGATCAGCTCAAAGCCGAACAGACCGTTCGCACAGCGTACCAGCAGTATCACACTCTGTTCGACGAAGCCCCCGATCCCATTCTGATCTTCAGCGACCACATCATTACACAGGCAAACACCGCCGCAGGGCGAGTGCTTGGCACCACAACCAAACAGTTGACGGGAAAGATCATCCCGAATATCAGTCCTGCCATGCAGCCCGACGGCCGTCCATCTGCCGACGCTATGCGCACGTTCGAAGACCAGGCCCTTGCCGGACAGGCACAGCGGTTTGACTGGACCTTCGTCACCCATGACGGCCGACAGGTCATCTGTGAGGCTTCCCTGCAGTCCATACCATCTGCCGGGGCTTCGATTGTCCAAGGAATCTTCCGAAATGTCACAGAACAGCGACTCACAGAGGAACGAACCCGGCAGCTGGAAAGAGAGCTCTTGCAGTCACAGAAGATGGAAGCCGTCGGCAGACTCGCAGGAGGAATCGCCCACGACTTCAACAACATCATGGGCGGCATCATGGGGCATGCATCGCTACTCAGGGTCGACGCAATGCAAGGCACTGAACTCTACCAGGGACTGGACACTATTGAACGCGCCGCGAGGCATGCCGCTGAACTGACGCACCGATTACTGTCCTTCTCGCGCAACGGCACACCGACCATCGCCGACGTCGATATCGGTGAGGTCCTGACGGATACGCTCTCGATTGCCATGCCGGGCTTTGACAAACGCACTGTCCTGGTAGAGAGTATCTCTCCAGATCTGGCATACGTTCCGGGTGACCGAACACAGCTGGAAGAGGTCATCCTGAACCTGGTCATCAATGCCCGCGATGCCATGGGACACCACGACGGCACACTCACGGTTGACGCCTGCAACGTCATCATCGACGAATCCTTCTGCGTCAGCCACAAGATTCCTATCCTCCCAGACGGCAGCTACGTGCAGATCGGGGTGTCAGACACCGGTTGCGGTCTATCACCTGAGGCCAGGGACCACCTATTCGAACCGTTCTTCACAACGCGGCCCGAAGGAACCGGGTTAGGGCTGTCCATCGTCTGGCGTGTCGTACATGATCACAAGGGAACCATCACGGTGGCTTCAGTGCCAAACCAGGGAACGACGTTCACGCTGTACCTTCCGGCC
>NZ_QXIU01000183.1:0-9308 GCF_003570935.1 Candidatus Cryosericum odellii | reverse complement strand
ATGAATGGCAAGGACTTGTTCGAGAAGCTTCGTGAGATCAATCCGTCGGTGGCTGCAATCCTGATGTCCGGCTATGATGCGACTGACACTCCTTTCGCCAGTACGGGATTCGTGGCCTTCATCCCGAAACCCTACACGCTTCAGGAATTAGCCACACGCGTACGTCAGTCTCTGGATGCTCCCGCCGTTCCGGCATCCGGCCCAGAGGAAGAGTCGACGGTCTAAGAACCACTCCAGCTGGTTGGTGTCAGGCCGCAAAGACCTGCTGACCCTCCCTGATGGTTGCCTGGACATGCAGGGTCTGCGCATCCAGGATAACAATGTCCGCCCAGTAGCCCGGCCGCAAGGCACCACGGTCATGAATTCCCGCCGATAAAGCTGGGTTGAGTCCAGCGCAGCGAAGGGCTGTCTGAAGAGGAACACCGGCAAAGTCCATAAGGTTGCGCACCGCGTGGTCCAGTGTCAAAATGGAGCCGCAAATGGTTCCGTCTGGCAACCGAGCGATGGTGTCATCAACGATAATGTCGCTTCCATCCGCATGGTATGTAGCAGGATGAGGCAGACCACAGACGGCAAGCGCATCTGTGATCAGGGCGACACGGTCGGCATATTGCCGTCCGACCATCCCAGCGGCGGCAGGGTGCGAGTGAGCACCATCACAAATGAGCTGGAGCCAGAAAGGATAGGTCATCCCGGCGCCAACCAGACCAGGAGCACGCTGATTGAGGCCCGACATCGCATTAAAATAATGAGTTATTACATTGATCCCGTGGCTAAACGCCTCGCCTGCCTGCTCAACAGTTGCTGCACTGTGGCCAATGGTAACCGTGCATCCATGATCACGAAGATAATCAGCCATTTCGAGTGCGCCAGGCAGTTCAGTGGCAACGGTCATCATGACAACACGCCCAGCCTTGAGCGCATGTGCTGCTTTCTCAATGGACGGCGGCACCATCATGTCCACCTTCATAGCTCCCGGCTTGTTTTTACTCAAAAACGGACCCTCCATATGGAATCCAAGTGGATGAGCGCCAGGTATGGTATCCAATTCAGGTGTAGTCTCAGCAAGGATGTGTTCGATTCCCTCAAGAATGTAGGTGTCTGTTGTTGGGAAAAACGATGTAACACCCGTCTCAGGTAGTGTAGTAGCCATTCCCCGTACTGCCTTGATTCCCTCGTCCATGATATCAAAACCCTTGTATCCATGGATATGGGTATCAATGAATCCAGGGGCAACAACCTGTCCAATAAGATCAACAACCTCCGCACCCGTAGGAGCTGAAGTCGTGACCCCGGTCACACGACCATCTTTTACTTCAACCCAGAAGATCCCTGTCATCCGTTCAGGCAGGTACAGATTGTCTGTCTTGATGGCATAATGACTTCCCTTGATTGCAATAGCCATAGATAGCTCCTTTCTGAACTGCGTCAAAATCCTCTTTCGAGGCCGCCGGGCAAATCCCTATAGAATCCTGAATGCACCGAACACGAGGCCCAACACGATGGCGAGCAAGAGAACGTTCGCCAACTCTTCGCATCTCATTCATCGAAGCTCAGGAAGCGCTTGCGCCACCCTGCTCCACGATCACCTCCCACTCAGGTATCTTTCACGCGGCAACAAGCGTGCGTCAGTCTTTGTCTACTCCAGGTGCTCGAGCGTCCAGCCCGTCGAGGGGACCGACTGTCTGAGAACCGCCTCCAGCAGATGAATCAGCCACAGCGAACGTTCGTAGGCCCCGGAAGACGCGGGGAGTAACGAAGACCAGCATTGCGCCCAAGAACACGACGCCAATAACGCCGCTAACGAAGAAGCCCATATTGGCACCGAGGGCATCGCAGATCTTCCCCGCGTAGAGCGCGCCGATTGGAGTCGAACCCACCCATACGAGGTTGTAGGCAGCCATAACGCGGCCACGCATGCGGTCGGGCGACTGCATCTGGAGAGCCGTGTTGCACATCGTCGACAGGGCCGCCATACCGAACCCGCAGAAGACCAGCAACAAGCCGGTCAAGTAGAAATTCCGCTGTATTCCGACGAGGACCATCGCAACCGCGAGGACAAACCCCGAACCATAAATGTAGGCAGGAGTCGGTTCCAGGCGTGTTCCACCGAGAGACATCAGTACCCCGGCGGCCATTGCCCCAACTCCCATTGCCGACATCAACCCTCCATACCCGTCTGCCTGCAGATGAAGAGTCAGCATGGAGAAGCTGGGAATCATGATGTTGAAATTGAGCAGCAACGGGCTGATGACGCCCGATATGATCAAAAGGCTAATGATGATTTGATTCCCGGCAATGTACCGGGTGCCCTCGCGGATTTCCTGGGCATAGCTTCCCGTACTGCTCTTAGTCGGCTTGCGGCCTGCCTTCATCAGGAGCAGGCTGACGATAACGGCTATGAAACTGACCGCGTTCAGGGTAAATGTCCAGGGAATGCCCACGATAGCAATCAGGACCCCACCGATGCCAGGGCCGATAACACGGGCGATGTTGAACATCGTGCTGTTGAGGGCAACAGCATTGACGACGGCAGACCTGTCGTTCACCTGTTCACCCACAAACGCTTGTCTGGTCGGCCAGTCGATAGCACTGATTATGCCTGTGACAGCGGCAATGACCAGCACCTGCCAGTACTGTGCATGACCCCCAAACGTCACGACAGCCAGAGCAGCGGCGGCCAGCGCATACATGATCTGCGTAAACAACAGGATCGAGCGCTTTGGAAAACGATCGATGATGGGTCCAATGAACACCGAGAGGATCAGAGACGGGAGAAACTGGATGCTGGTCAACACCCCGAGCTTGAGGGGCGAGTTTGTCAATTTGAGAACCAGCCAGGACTGCCCTGTGTTCTGGAGCCACGTACCGACAAGAGATACACTCTGGCCAGCAAACCAGAGCCGGTAGTCTTTGGACTCAAAAGCCGGTAGCCGCTTTCGAATGTTCACTCAGTCTCTTCCTTTCGCTAACCGAATTATCCGATAACTACAGTCTACTCTCGTTGTTGTAGAGTCAAGAACCTACTTCCTCACCATCTGGAGCACGGTCTGGACCGTCAGCGTTGCCGCCAGGATGATCATGACAATCGCCTGCGCCCATACCGCGATGTTCTTGCCCCGGCTGTTGACGTACTCACCCATCAATGACTTGTCATTGATCAACTTCAGCATGAGGACGAGTATCAGAGGAAGCAAAACGCCGTTCGCCGCCTGCGAAAACAGCATGATGCCGATGAGCTTGCTCTCCGGTACAAACATGATCGTTCCTGCACCCAGAACGATAAGAGCCGTATACAGACCATAGAAGAGAGGGGCCTCGTGGAATGACTTGCCGACCCCCGACTCCCAGCCAAATGCTTCGGCCACGGAATACGCCGTCGAGAGAGGAAGGACCCCAGCGGCCATGATCGAGGCGTTGATCAGACCGACGGCAAAGAGGATCGACGCATATTTTCCCGCGAGTGGCGCTAGTGCGCCTGCCGCTTCTGCCGCAGTATTGACCCGGACGCCCGCAACAAACAGAGTACTCGCGCATGCGACGACGATGAAAAAGGAGACGAAGTTGGTGAGGAAACTGCCAATATAGGTGTCCAGGGCCTCATAGCGGTAGTACTTCAGGTCGATCGCCTTCTCCGCGACTGAAGACTGTTGGTAGAATTGCATCCAGGGCGCAATCGTGGTTCCTATCGTCGCGATGAACAGCGAAATGAACTCGGGGTTCATCTGGAAACTCGGAACGACAGTGGATCTGGCAACGATCCCCCAGTTGGGATGTGCCATGAAAGCACTGATGACATAGGTCAGAAACAAGATACAGAACACGAGCAGAACCTTCTCCACAGCGCGATATGAGCCTTTGACGACCAGAAGCCAGACGAAAAATGCAACCACAGGAATGACGAGGAAACGGTTCAGGCCCAGGATCGAGCTGGCTCCCGCTACTCCAGCAAATTCTCCCATGGTGTTGGTCAGGTTGGTAAACACCAGCAGCAGCATGACGACCATGGTCAAGCGAATACCGAACCGTTCACGGATCAGGTCTGCCAGTCCCTTGCCGGTGACGACGCCCATACGGGCGGACATCTCCTGGATCATGGCCAACGTGAACGTAATCAGCAGGAGCATCCACAACATGGAGTACCCGAACCTGGCACCGATGACACTGTAGGTGGTAATACCCCCTGCATCGTTGTCGACGTTGCCCGTAATGATCCCGGGTCCAAGAATGGCGAGCATGATGGGCAATGTCAGCGCGAAACGCCGGACCTTTCCCCTGATGCGTTCCCAGATCTGTGCCATAGCGCCAGGCTAATCCATCGCCTGGTCGAGAACGTCATCGACCGTGACGATGCCCTGCAGGACGCCCTCGTGGTCAACGACCGGCAGCGCAAGGTAGTTGTACTTGCCGATGATCTCGGCCACTTTGCCCTTCGGATCGTCCACGAACACCGAAACGGTGCGTTTCTGCATGATGTCGGCCACGTTGGTACCGGGCTGCGCGACAATCAGCGCACGCAGCGACAGGATCCCCGCCAGATGCCCATCATCGTCAGTCACGTACAAATAGTAGATGGTCTCCGTATCTGGAACCTCTCGACGGAGAACCTCGATGACCTGCTCGGCCGACATCTCTTGTCTGATCTCGAGATAGTCGTTGGTCATGAGACCACCGGCTGTATCCTCGTCATAGGCCAGCAGCTCACGAACGTCCTCACGTTCTTCCGGCTCCATTTCCTGAAGCATCGCTTCCTGCGTTTCAGTCCGCGTGTCCTGCAGGATATCCGCAGCATCATCTGGGTCCATCTCCTCCAGAATGTCGGCTGCACGCGCCACGCCAAGCCGTTCCAAGATAGTGACCTTGACTTTGTCGTCCTCCAGTTCGGCCAGCGTATCGGCTGCCTGCTCGTCGTTCAGCGCTTTGAAGAGAGCGTCGCGCTCATTAAAATCCAGGTCATCCACGATGTCCGCCAAATCCGAAGGGTGCAGTTTTGAGAGCTCTTTCCAGGTCGCCCTCACCTGCACGCTGCGAACATCACGCCCGAGGGGCTCTACAAAGCTCCATGGAATCGAGTTCTCGCCAATCTTGTGATGGCTTCGCCGCTCGACAATGTGGATGAGCCATGCGAACCCAGCCCTGCGCATGAAGCTCCGGAACCCGGCATCGGCCGCTATGACACGCAGCTGCCCGTGACTTTCCGCCAGCTCGATATCGTTCACACGAACGACCTTGGCACCGTGGATGTCGACAATCTGTTTGTCCAACACATGGTTGAGCAATAGCATGGAGGTGTCTTCCAGTTTGAAGTTGGGCTGAAGTTCAGCATCAGCGAGTTTGAGAGTACACTCTGTGATGCCCAGGCCGCGCACGTTATGCCACGCCACGCTCGTCAAGCCGCGCTGCGTCTTGACGAGAACAGCCATGACGACCGGGAACTTCTCGCCAGTCGCCACTTCAAGGTCAGCTATCGAGCCGACTACGGCTTGCTTTCGATCCAGAACGCGCACACCAAGAATGTTACTGAGGTAGAACATTTGCGCCTCCTGGGGCGAGAGAATGGCACAGCGCCTGTATGGTACGCATGATGGCTTCTGGTGTCAAGCGCACGGGTGGAGACACGGCAATCAGCAGGGTGAACGCGGGCACAGACGACCTATGGACGGTCGTCGACCTCAACTCCGGAGATGGACGATACGGCTTCCTCTCCCATCAGGAGAACCTCAGGAAGAGGCAAGTGCCCAATAATGTTGTGGCGCCAGTCGATCGTAAACACAAGAATGAGCGAGAGGAAACCTGCCACCACGTTACTGACAGTCATACCAATCCAGACGCCACGTGATCCGAATTTAAGGGTCATGGCAAAGAACCATGCCAGCGGCACGCGCAGGCCCCATAGCCGAACCAGGTCCAGAACCATGTTTGGAACGTTGTGCCCTGAGCCCTGGAACGCCGACTGGACACCCATCATGACCCCAAAGAACGGGTTGGCCCAGAGAAAGATCGACATGAAGAGGACGCCTTCGGCGATGATTTCCGGCTGGCTTGGAATGAACGCCCGGAACACCAGGGGCGTAATGAGACGCAGAAGAACGCTCGCAACTGCCATCAGGCCGACGATGGCAGTCGTCCCCTGTCGCACGACGGCTGTGGCCCGTTCCTTCATGCCGGCACCCAGCGCCCGTCCCACCATCGTGGCTATGCCCATGCCAGCCCCGTCATTGATGAGAGAGGTGATGCTGAACATCCTGTCACCAATCCCATACGCCGACAACGCCACCGTGGGGTTGGGGACGCGGCCGATGATGCCCGTCAGGACAATGAATCCAAAGGATGTACCGGATGCCCCGACTGAGGCGGGAAGTCCGATGCGGAGGATGCGTTTTACCCAGGCAATCTCGGGACGCAGGTCACGCCAAGTCACTCTCAGCTTTCGCCTCCCAGTCATGAGAATCGAGAGCGAGATAACTGCGGACAGAACCTGACACAGGACGGTCGCAAGAGCGGCTCCGGCTACACCCATGTGGGCAAACGGGCCCCACCCGAAGATCATCAGCGGGTCCAGGACGACATTCAGGCCGACGGTGATCGTGTTGATGAGCATCGGCGTAACCGTATCTCCATAAGCATTCATGATCTGTGCATACAGAGCCGAGACGAAGATGGCGGGCATCCCGATGAAGATGATCCGTGTATAACTTATCGCCACCGCCGAAATGGCCCGGTCTGGAGTCAGGACGGGAAGTAGAATCGGCGACAGCACCACACCGATGAACGCCACGACGAATCCAAGCAGGATCGCCAGAGACATGGTCTGACCAGCCGCCTTCTCCGCATGAACCTCGTTGTGCGCTCCCATGAACTGCGAAACGAGAGCGAGACCTGCGGACCCGAATCCGAACGCGAATGCGACGAGAAACCATACAACAGGTCCTGACATCTGAAGCCCGGCGACTGCTACCGCGTTTTCGGTCTTTGGAAGGTGCCCGACCCAGAATGTGTCGGTCATGTTGTACACCATGTTGAGCAGCGAGCTTACCATGACGGGCCAGGACAATCGGAACATTGTCGCCACGACTGGACCGTGAAGGATCTCCTCGCGCGTGGGCATCGTCGGACGCCGGCTCATGTCCGTCCCCCTACACCCCGGGCTCGGCCAGAGTCGAGATCAGCTCTGACGTGCCCGTCTCATCGATCGCCCCAGCCAGTGCAGACGTGTGTTCGATGACCTTGTGGTGCCAGTCGACCGTTACAAGAAACACCAGCGCCAGAACAGCCGCAAGGACGTTGCTGATCAACATACCGGTCCAGATACCGCGCGATCCCATGTGCATGGCAAACCCGAAGAACCATGACAGCGGGACGCGAAGACCCCAGAGACGTACGAGCTGCATGATCATTGGCGGCGTGTTGTGCCCTGAACCCTGGAACGCCGACTGGACTCCGTTGACGATGCCAAAGAACGGAATGGAGGGGAGGAACAGGGACATGAACAGAACGCCTTCGCTGATGATCGCCGGCTGTGTCGGAATAAAGGCTCTGAACAACCATGGCGTGAAAACCCTCAGAAGGGTCCCCTCCCCCACAAGTATGCCAAACATCAATGCAGTGCCAGTCCAAACGACACTGTTGGCTCGTTTCCGCAGGTCCCCGCCCAAAGCATGCCCGACCATCGTCGAGATGGCCAGCGACAGACCATCGATGGCAACGAAACTGATATTGATGAAGCGGTCACCGATGCCATATGCCGAGAGCGCTACTGTAGCGTTGGGCACACGGCCGATGATGCCCGTCAGAACCAGAAACCCGAATGACGTCCCGGAGACGCCAATGGAGGCAGGAAGACCGATCTTGAGAATCCGCCTGTACCAGAACCAGTCCGGAAGAAGGTCGCGCCAGCTGACACGGAGACCATGTCTCCCTCTGAACAGGATGACCAGTGAGATGACTGCGGCGATGGCCTGGCAGATAATGGTGGCCACCGCAGCCCCTGCAACCGTCATGCGCGCAAATGGTCCCCACCCGAAGATCATGAATGGGTCCAGGACAATATTGGCGATGACGGTCGCCAGGTTTACGAGCATGGGCGTGATCGTATCCCCATACGCCGCCATGACCTGGGCATACGCCGCCGCGACGAACTCAAAGGGCATGCCGATGAAGATGATACGCGTGTAGACTGTTCCGGCGCGGGCGACAGCAGGGTCTGAGGTGAGGAGCCTCAACAGGGCAGGCGAGAAGATGACACCCGTAACCATGATGAACAGCCCAAAGGCAATCGACAGCGAAAGCGTCTTGGCAGCTGCCGTATTCGCTTCCTCCTTCCGATGAGCACCCATGTACTGGGACACGAGCGCCAGCCCTCCGGAGTTAAACCCGAAGGCAAATGCCATGAGGAAGAAGATGACCGGGCCGGCTATCTGAAGTCCGGCGACAGCGGAGGCATTCTCCGACACGGGCAAGTGGCCTACCCAGAAGGTATCGGCCATATTATACAGGTAGTGCAGCAGGCTGGAAATCATCAACGGCCATGCCAACCTGAACATAGTCCGGACGATGGGTCCCTCGAGTATCTCTTTTCTTGATGCGGTTCTTGCCACGGTCTCCTCCAGACGGTCGGGCACGAACCCGTACCTCATTTAAACCTCTATTAGTATACCCTTATTCGTACTACGAACAAGAAATGATACGGATCCCTCATACAGAAGAGAGGCGCCGTGTGGCGCCTCTCGTGGTCAACTCAATCTCGATCGAAGTTAGTGGTTGTAGGGACCGCTCTTGCTGCCCCTGTGATCGCGAGGATCACCGTGTCCTCCACTGGGACGGTGCACTGAGCCGGAGCTTCCGCCTGGTCTCGAGGTACCGAAACTTCCACCACGTCTGTCACCCGGGGGGCGCCCGTCTCCGCTTGAAGAACGACCAGAAGCACCAGGACGAGGTCCCCCACGATGCTCGTTCGGACGAGGACCGCCGGTGCTTTCGGTACCATCCGGACGGACGAAACGCGGCAGCTCGGCCTTCGCCTTTCCATCCCAGATGCTGTAGGAACCGGTAGCCGCCTTCTCGTGGCTCACCGGCTTGATGTCGGGAGCATAGCGACTTACAAACTTGCGATGCGGCTCCTCTGTGCCCCGAGAGCCTCTACGATCAGAAGTACCACCGCGTGGAGAAGACTGAAACCTCCGATTGTCCGTACCTGGACGTCCCGTTCCCCGACTCGTTCCTGGCGTGCCGTCGAGTCGCGGCGCCTCCGTCCTGGGACGATCAGAGTAGGGCCTGTCGGTACGCGGGCGATCTGAATATGGTCTATC
>NZ_QXIU01000182.1 GCF_003570935.1 Candidatus Cryosericum odellii | reverse complement strand
GAGATCATCCAGAGCCGCCAGCTGAATCAGAAGGGTGCAGACGTCATAGAAAAACAACTCCGGTTCGAGTTCGTGGACACCCTGAACTCCATGGTGATCGGGTGGGCCATCAACAGCTCCATGATCATCCTTGCCGCAGCGACGTTCTTTGCCGGCAAAATCGCCGTCACGGAACTTGGACAGGCTCAAGCCATCTTGCAGCCGATGCTGGGCCGGGCGGCCGCTGTCGTCTTCGGTGGAGCACTGCTCATGGCCGGCCTTTCATCTTCAGTTACTGCGGGCATGGCAGGCGGCAGTATTGTTGCAGGCATGTCCGGGGAGCCTTATGATCCGTCGGACAACCACACACGGCTGGGCATCATCATGACATTGCTTGGAGCTCTGCTGATTGCGCTCGTGATCACCAACCCGTTCAAGACCCTGATCTTCAGCCAGATAGCACTCTCTATTCAGCTGCCGTGGACGATCGTCCTGCAGATCCTGCTCACCTCCAACCCGCGCGTGATGGGGAAGTACGCAAACAACACACCCGACCGCGTTTTCCTGTGGACGACGACTGTCGTCGTCAGTGGTCTCAACGTCCTTCTCCTGGTCGACACGCTTCGCAATCTTCTTCGTTAGCGGCGGAACGGGCAGGTCACATTCTCGCGCTCTTGACAAGACGCCCGGCTTGGCTTTAATGAACTTGGCAGAAGGGAAGGGCACCTCTTATCTGGCCATCCCAAGTCGGACCACATGGGAAGTAAGGAGTTGTATTATGACAGACTCGAAAGCAGTAGCACGGTGGAGAAGACAGATTGCCGTTGTTTTGGCCATCATCGTGGCGACAGCTTCCTCGGTGGTCTTCTCTCCCGCTCCACGCGTCAGCGCTGCGACGTACAACCCTCTCAAGGCCATCCAGTATGCCAACCAGTGGTGGAACAAGCGCAATCCCAAATTCCAGAGCTACGGCGTCGGTGATTGTGCCAACTTTGTTTCACAGTGCCTTATTGCAGGTGGACTCAACCTGCGGGCAAGTTCTTCGGCTAACAGGAGCGGAAGCATTGGGGAGTGCGTGAACCTGGACGTTTTCCTGACAAAAACCCTCAAAGCCACTGTCTGGAAGACGTCCTCGAGGTCGCGCGCACCGACTGGTCTGCAACTTGGTGATGTCGCCATTTTCGGCAACTGGCTGGGTCTGCGTCACGCGGTCATTGTCTCGGCCAAACAATCGAACGGCCAACCCCTTTTCACCGCCCACACCTTTGACCGGAAGAATACAACCCTCGGCTGGTTATTCAGCGCCTGGACATATGTGAAGTACTACCACATCGTCAAGGGACCGATCACGGTCGCGGTGGCTTCCAAGCCCGCGGCCTCTGCAAAAACAGCTGTTGTGACTCCTAAACCTGCAGTTTCTGCAAAGACGGCCGTTGTAGCGGAGCCTGCCGTGACGTCAAGAAGTTCAGTTCACGCCGCTGTTCTCGACCCTCAACTCGAATCAGTCAAGCCCGCAAGTCTCGTCACAACGCTGGCCCCATCATTGGTAATGTTCACGTCGGCAGTGCTGAACGGAGTCATCAAACCTGATAGTCAGCTGGTTCTCTGGTTCTTCGAATATGGCGTTTCAGAAACCTATGGCTTCGCCACCAACAAGCAGGGACCGCTCCTCGGAAACATGACCAATGATATTCATTTTGCAGTCACGGGACTCCAGCCGGATACACTGTATCACACGCGTCTGGTGGGAGTTGCCCTGGACGGCCGCCTCACGGCAGGACCGGACACCACGTTCCGGACCGCAGCGACTCAGCCAGCAGCAGCCACAGTCGGAGACTGACAGCAGGCCGGAAGTAGTGATCTGCTGCTGTTCACGATTCTGCGTTGTATTTCCTGCCTCCGAAGTACACTGACAGTCGACGCCCCACCGCGACGGAAGACGTGGGGAATGCCTGGGGAGGCGATGGCACTATGACAGCGCGAACGTTTACTATTCACAACAAGAGTGGATTACATGCACGTCCTGCTACGTTATTCGTTCAGACAGCGGGGCACTTCAAGTCAACAAAGATCAAGGTCACCCGTGAGGGCCGTACAGTAGATGCCAAGAGTATCCTCGGCGTGCTTTCCCTGGGCGCTGGCAAGGACTCTGTCATCCAGGTGGAGGCTGAAGGAACCGAAGAGACCGCAGCCCTGGATGCTCTGGAGACGCTGCTGACAACCACCATCGGTGAAGAAGAATGAGCACTCTCAAAGGCATAGCTGCGTCAGCAGGCATCGCTATCGGCCGAGTGTACATCTACCGCCCGGATAACGTCGTGCTGGATCTCGAATCTCACGACTCGATCTCCGCCGAGGAGAAACTCAAGGCGATCAGTCTGGCAAACGAGAGCGTCCATCGTCAGGTCGAGGCACTGCACGCACGCATGGAAGAACAGGGCAAGAGCAAGGAAGCCGAGATCTTCTCCGCGTATCAGATGTTCCTGGACGACCCGACCCTGCAGGAGGCCATGGAACGATATGCACGGGAAGGATACAGCCCCGCAGCAACCGTACGCCGTGCCTATGAGGATAGTGCCCAGCTTATGGACAACCTGGCCGACGCCTACTTCCGTGAGCGGGCCAAAGATATCCGGGATGTCGGGGATCGTGTGGTCCGCGCCCTCCTGGGAATGCCCAAGGCCGACCTGCGCGCCCTGCCGTACCCGGCGATCGTCGTTGCCCGTGACCTTGCTCCGGCGGATACCGCGTCTGTCGACCGCGAGAAGGTGCTGGGCTTTGTGACAGAGCAGGGAAGTACAACAAGCCATACCGCTATCCTTGCTCAGGCGCTCGGCATTCCCGCCGTCGTCGGTCTGGGCACGGCGCTCGCAGGCATCAACGAACATGCACGGCTGGGCGTCGACGGAGCCGCCGGGACGGTTGTTCTGGACCCCACGCCCGAGGAACGTACAGCCCTCGAAGAGCGCGCCCGCGCCCTTGCAGCAGAACAGGAGCTCCTGACCAAGTACAAGGACAAGGAAGTGGTGCTCGGGAACGGCAAACATATCGAGGTTTCTGCCAACATCGGCGGCCCTGCTGATGTCGCCACCGCCCTGCGCTTCGGCGCTGACGGAGTCGGTCTGTATCGCACTGAGTTCCTGTTCCTCGACCGGGACAGCCCACCGACAGAGGACGAGCAGGTCGAAGCATACCGTTCTGTTCTCGCTGCGTTTGGCACCAAACCCGTCATCATCCGCACCCTGGATATCGGAGGGGACAAGCAGATATCCTACCTGCACCTTCCCGCCGAGGCCAACCCGTTCCTCGGCGTGCGCGCGACCCGTCTTGGCCTGCGCAGACCAACATTGTTCAAGACTCAGTTGCGCGCCATTCTGCGGGCGAGCACGGCCGGCAAGACGCGGATCATGTACCCAATGATCGCTGTCGCCGAGGAGATCGAACAAGCCAATCTTCTGCTCGAGAGCGTGCGCAAGGAACTGGACGCAGAAGGAATCGCGTATGACCACGACCTCGAGGTCGGCATCATGGTCGAGATTCCGTCTGCCGCGCTCGATGCAGAGCGTCTTGCCGACAGAGTCGACTTCTTCTCCATCGGAACGAACGACCTGACACAGTACACCTTTGCCGCCGATCGAACGAACCGCGACCTCAACTATCTATACCAGCCACTCCACCCGGCCGTGCTATCACTCATCCGCATGACGGTTGAGGCAGCGCACGCCCATGGCAAATGGGTGGGCGTCTGTGGTGAATTGGCGGGGGACCCGCAGGCAATCCCTGTTCTTATCGCCATGGGCGTCGACGAACTGTCGATGTCGTCCGCGAAGATCCCGCGCGCTAAGCAGATCATCCTTTCGCTCTAGCGCACTCTCATCTCATTGAACAACAACCGGCCCCGTTCAAAGATGGGGCCGGTTCTGCTACTGCCGTGAAACAATGGGGAACGACCCCGCTTCTGCTACACCCGGGCGACGAAGAAGACGCGGGGCTCGGACTCCGGATCGGCAAGAGGTACCGTCAGGTCTGCGGCACGCGCCTGGTAGACTGCACTGAACCCGACCTCCAGCAGCGCGGTGGTCACCTCTCGCACCGGCCACGCGTTTTCCACGAATGTCTCGTCGAAGCGAAGCCAGCTGTCCGACTCCTGCCGGACAAATCCGGAGATCTTGATGCGTCCCTGACGTTTGCCTTCGTCGTACATGCCACGGTTGATGACCATTGCATCCAGAGCGTCCTCCACAGTCATATTGTTCCAACGTCGCAGTCCCATCACCGTATTGAGGTCGAACACAAACAGTCCTCCAGGCAGCAGGCATTGGTGCACACACGCGAAACAGGACAGCAAGGTGTCGATGCCGGACAGGTGGTTGAGGGCGTCGAACGTCGACACCGCAAGCCCAAACCGCGAGGACAGCGAGAAGTCGGCCGCGTCACCCTGGACGAGAGACACCTCGCCAGAGGATACGAACGAAGCGCAATTGACGCGCGCATGGACCAGCATGGGTTCCGAATTGTCCAAACCTGTCACGATGTACCCCGCCTGCAGGAACTGCAGCGCCAGCTGCCCAGTGCCACAGCAGACGTCGAGCAGCGACCGCTCACCCCGGGGACAGATCTGCTCATACAAGGTCCGCAGCCTCGGCCCGATCAGCGTCACGAACCCGGTCCATCGTTGATTGTATGCCTGTGCAAATGGTACCGTGTAGGACGACTCCATACAAACCTCCCACCAGTGCGCTTTTAGTCAATCTAGCACCAGCACGTCCTGCGGTCAACAACGTTGAAAACCATATATCTTGCCCTTTCGTCCGAATCGCATAGAATATTCCGCATTACCAGATTGGCAAGGACAAGGTCCGGTGGAAAACATGAAACGAACAATGAAAGCAGTTCTTGTTGCAGTGATGATCCTAGCAGCACTGACCAGCATCATGCCTTCAGCGAAGGCCGTCTCGCGTTCCCCGGATATGGCGAAGTCACTTCCATCAATACGTATTGCCCTCGTTCGCCTTGAGGACGT
>NZ_QXIU01000181.1 GCF_003570935.1 Candidatus Cryosericum odellii | reverse complement strand
GCCCTCGTTCGCCTTGAGGACGTCAGTCCGTGGTACGCTCTTAACCCAAAACGCCTCGAACTCCTGCGATATATCGCTGATTATCTGGCTTCGCGCCATGTTCCATTCCAAGTGGCGATGATCCCCATATATCTGGATCCTGCGACAGGTATCCATATTGGCATCGATACTCCGGACGATCCACGCGTGAAGGAGTTCATTGCGACAATCCACTATATGATCAGCAAGGGTGGTGAAATAGGTCTACACGGTTATACACATCAAATGGGCGAAGGAGTAACCGGAGACAGTATCGAGTTTTCTAAGGATCCGCGCACCATTGAGAGCACTGTCTCCTACATGGCGTTGCGTGTAGACGCTGCTCTGGCAGCAGCTAAAGCAGCCAACATTCCAATTACTTTTTGGGAAACGCCTCACTATACGGCGTCGCCGGAACAGTATACCTATCTGGAGAGCCGGTTTTCCATCATCTATGAGCCGGGGCCGATCAACTACCGCACAAGAGAACCGTTCCTCCACAGCAGTTCCAGACCAGGCGGGGCAAAGGTCTGTTTTGTCCCTACTCCTCTGGGCATGGTGGACGGACCACAGGAGGCCCAATCCATCGTCCTATTTGCTGACGACTCGCATCGGCAAATACTTGCTTCTCTGTTCTTCCACCCCTTCCGTGAACGGCTGCCTTCAGAAGATGCAGCACCGTCCTCGCCAAAGGATGAAACAGGCGCCTATCTGGAGCGTATCATTCCCGCATTTCAGTCGCACGGGTTTGTTTTCGTTTCTGTCACACAGGTACGGAAACAACTCCTTGCCAAGACCCAAGCTCATCCCGCCAGAGCTGCATATCCTATACTGCCGTAAACAAGAAGTCCCCTCCCAAAGGAGGGGACTGATTATACAAGAGCTGAAACTGTCCTGAAACAACTAACCGACAATACCCCACTGCGACGGTTTGACCTCGTCACCGAAGGTCTTCTGTGCTTCCAGCAGACGCGCCCGCTGGGCCTCGAGCTCGGCAAACAGGACCTCGGGCGTATCGTGCGTGCTGTTCTTCCAGCTCGCGATGACGCGGTCGATCTTACTGAGGTTCTCGGGAATGCGGAGTGAAAACTCAGCTTCATACTCCTCGTGTGTGTACTCGCGACCGATGATGTCCTTGAACAGCGGGGCAAGATCCTTGTACTCAGGGATCCAGCCAGTTGCGGTCTTGATAGCCTTGACGTCGCCATTGCAGCGCAACTCCATCCACTTGTACCAGACCTTCTTATCATTCTTGCCGTTGAGGAACTTGCCGTCGCGGCTCTTGAGGAAGTAGTTGACGCCAAAGATCTTTGGCAGCCGCTTGGCTCCCTTGGCAAAATCGACGTTGATCTGCAGGTACTTGCCCAGCGGGATAGACAGGAAGTCCAGGTTGGACATCGGGTTGTGCTGACGCACGCCGGCCTTGCCAATGGTTGCTGCTGTCGTTTCGGATTCGATCGAAGCGCCAAAGGCAACGACGCCATGAGCCCAGTCGATGGATTCCTCTACTGGGACCCAGGTATCCGAATCGCGACCGCCATAGACATAGGCGCTGACCTCGACACCATCGGGATTGTCCGCGTTCTTGTCCAGGTTCTCGAGCATACCTAGGCCCAGCGTGAAGCGGGCATTTGCGTGAGAAGCGGGCACGGGCTTGCCATCCTTGTCGACCTTCCCCGGGGTCCACTCGCCCTTGAAGTTGACGCCATGGTCGGGGACGGTTGCGTCCTTGCCGTCCCAGTACACGCCGCCGTCATCTGTCCTGAGGACGTTGCTGAAGATGACTTGATGACCGGATGCATGCAGGGCCTTCCATTGGATAGGATCATCCTTGCTGTTGACGCCCAGGATGATGCCAAACATGCCGTGCTCGCAATTGACTGCACGTACGACGCCATCGATCTTGCGGAGATACGCGATGTCGTCGCCAACAATACTCTCTCCGTCCAGCATGGCAGTCGAGGTCTTGCCACACATTGAAGGGAACGCACCCGTGAAGTAGGTGACGCGATCATGAGGACCATGGATGCCCATGACCAGCATATGCTCACACAGCCAGCCTTCCTGTGACCCACGGTGGATGGCAAGGCGCATCGCCATCTTCTTCATGCCCAGCGTGTTGCCGGCATACTGTGTGTTGGCACTGTAGACAATGTCGTCCTTGAGGTCGATATAGATGCGGCGCTTGTCGATGTTCTTGGTCGTCTTGCTTTCGGTCAGCTCGCCCTCGGAGTGCACGAACTTGAAGAAGTGTGCCTGCTCACTCTGACGGATAAACTCTTCATAGCCTGGCCGATACAGCAGCTTCTCCGAATGTGCGACGTAGGGACTGTCGGTAAGTTGAACTGCTGGGATAGCAAACTCGGAACCGTTCGGCCCGAGCGTAGCAAAGACAATCAACATCTGGCGTCCGCGCATGATGCCGCTCATGACCTCGCCGATGTCCTTGAGACCCTCGGTGCGGTCACGCGTGGAGATCTGGGGACCCATCTCTTCGCCCGGATCCACCAGGATGTTCGTATGCTCCTTGTCGCGGCCCTGATCGAGAGGCGAATCGAAGTGAATCGTATGACCATTCATTGCCAGGCGCTGCTCTTCACCATCGTGGATGGCCTTCTCGCTGATGTAGGAGAG
>NZ_QXIU01000180.1 GCF_003570935.1 Candidatus Cryosericum odellii | reverse complement strand
TGCTCACTCTGACGGATAAACTCCTCATAGCCGGGCCGATACAGCAGCTTCTCCGAATGTGCGACGTAGGGACTGTCGGTAAGTTGAACTGCTGGGATAGCAAACTCGGAACCGTTCGGCCCGAGCGTAGCAAAGACGATCAGCATCTGACGTCCGCGCATGATACCGTCCATGACCTCGCTTATGTCTTTGAGACCTTCTGTGCGGTCACGCGTGGAAATTTGGGGACCCATCTCTTCGCCCGGGTCCACCAGGATGTTCGTATGCTCCTTATCTCGGCCCTGGTCGAGAGGCGAATCAAAGTGAATCGTATGACCATTCATTGCCAGGCGCTGCTCCTCACCATCGTGGATAGCCTTCTCGCTGATGTAGGAGAGATCCCCGGTCGAGTCATCACAGACGAAGACACTCGCTGGATCGAGCAACTTGATGAAGTGGGCAATGAAATCGTATAGCTTGCCATTTGAGATCCTGCTGAGCTTCGCGTACTGCTCTCCGCCGAGCCGTTCCTCCAGGAACTTGGCGACATTGTCGTTCATGCATACACCTCCGTCGATATTGGCCCACAGGTCATTGTCATTACTTTAATATAGTACACCATTGTGGAAAAACGCACAGGTCGCAGCCATCGATTGACCGGTCAAATCATCAGTCCACAAGCTCTTTTTGGTTGAACTGCCGTGTGAAGTCGGCGACAGCTGTGCTATCGTGAAACGGTTTTGCGTCTCCCTCCAGGTGTCAGGACCGGATCATCGTCAGCAACCAGATACATGGTTCCAGGGCATCGACAGCGTGGATGGCGCCGGCCGGCATGACGATAACGTCCCCCGCTGCCAAGATATGATGCATGCCATCCAGGGTAATGTCGACACTCCCCTGCAGTGCTGTCACGAGTGCATCGAATGGAGCCGTGTGCTCACTCAGCTTCTGCCCCTTGTCAAACGCAAACAGTGTGACGGTCCCCGTTGGCCGCTCGATGAGTACCTTGCTGACAACCGCACCTGGTTGGATTATAATGAGATCGACTAGTCGGGCCGATTGGCCGTAAAGTTCGTTTGTCGCCATGGAACACCTCCGCCTCGATTGTATCAGGATACGCGATGCAGGACAACAGTCCACATGCGGCGAGGGTAGTCCCGGGAGACACGTCGGCACTCCGTACGCCCAAGGAATAACGGTCGCAGACACCGGCTGGTTCAAGGAGATGAGATCATGAAGAGAAAAATGCTGTTTGTCATCGTGACTGTGGTGATACTAGCGGTTGCCGTCGCGGTCGTTACTCTGGTGCTGACCCGAGCCTCTGGAAAGAACAAAGTCACCGGGGACACATTCGAAACGACCACCGGGAAAACGTTCACCATCGCACTCGACGCGAACGCCACCTCCGGATACAACTGGACTCAGACAACAAAAAACACGAACGTAGTTGAGTACGTCGACATCGCATATGTGGCAGTTGCCCCCGGTGCTCAAGTTGTCGGAGGAAGCGGTACCGTTACCTTCACGTTCAAGGCTGTTGGCAAGGGAACGACCACAATTTCCTTCGCCTACGCCCGTCCGTGGGAGAGCGTTCCCCCTGCCCAGACCAGGACCATCACAGTCACCGTCAAGTAGAACAATCGCGAGACCCGAACCGCCCCACAGCCTACCACAGCAGGCGCGGCAGTTTGCGTGAACGTCTTGGTACGCTCGTAGCCGGACACCGGCAGCAGGGAAAGTCCGGCAGCATGTTACAGTGAATGCTCCTCGCCTTGTCCGAGCAAGGCCAACTCAGAGAGCTTTGCATGCAGAACTGCGACATGTTCATAGGTTTCAAACAGAACTCGACTGTGCATGTCACGGAATGCTGTCAAAGCGATCTTGTCCACAAATTCGCGCTGCCGTAAGGCGTCAGCTACAATGTAAAAGCGAGCAGCGAAGTCCTGCAACTGCACGAACTTTGACAGTGCATTCAGCATATCCGTCGAGTTCTCGACCTCAAAAAAGGCGTCAGGCATCTTCCTTTCGTTGAACCACACAACGTCCACAGTCTGAGCCTTTCTCAGCGTCTCGTCATACGTGAATTTGTACATCGCCGGAACAGTTGTGACCGATGCCAAGGTTCCTTGCATGAACGGCTTATTCTTGTCCTGCAACGGCACAAAAGCCTCCATGTGGCGCATAACACCGACTTCAACAATGAGCCCCTGGTAGTATGCATGAGTGTTCTCGCTTACTTTGGCAACAGGGGTCTTTCCGGATGGCAAGACGCTTTCAGGCAAGCGATCTCGAGAGTCGTTCAGTGCCCAAAGGCCCGGACGAATTCTGAAGAAGAAACGCGGGTCCTGCACGATCCTGCGAATCGATGCGAAGGGCGTCTTTGTCCCCCATGAGCACTCTGTGATGGTTGGTACAACCTGATAGAGTCGCCCGAGTGTCGCATATCCACCCTCACGCTCCATCGCCTCGATAACGGCTTCGTGCTGCTTCATGTTGGTCCTCTCCTATCTTCTTCGAACGGGTCTCTCGGGCAACTCCGACGCGTCGAACAAGCTTTCTGTCTCCAGTTCCCCTGACGCAGTCGGACCTTCCTCGCCGAGCAGCCAGTTGTGGTCGGACAGGAAGGCCATGAGATCGCCCTTGCGGCGCTCATATAGATCGGGACGGAGGACAGGGTGCAGTTTCTGCACGGTGACGGGTGGATCGAGGTAGTAGATGAAGTTGGCGCCGGAACGGCCATGCTCGAGTACTTGTTCCGGGACCTCGGCATCAAGTCGTGACACCCGCATCAGCGCGAGGTAACCATCATGGAGCTCTTCAAAGTAGGCCAGCGGCGCCGAGGGGTTCCACAGCGAGAACCAGCCCTCAGCGCACAGTCCCGCAAATACGTCGTAGTTGACAGGGATATGCAGGTAGCTGTCCACTTCGACCAAGTAGGACAGGACATACGCGGTTTGATTGGCTGTCTCCTGAGCTGTGGCGCCGAGCTGCGACAACTGAAACCGAGGGCGACCCTTGCGCGGGTCGAGGACAAATGGGCCACGGTGCCCGATGGGACGCTTCTTGCAGACGAACAGCTGTGGCTCCAAGCGTATACCCATGCTCACGCCGCTCAAAGCGAACACGTTGACCCGTTCGTCGCGCCACGCCATTTCGATCTGCATGCGATATACCTCCGCCTTCGACACACCTGTACTAATCATGCTAGGCTGGCTGGACAAAACGTCAACACCTCTCGGTGGAACTCTGGTGCCCCGGCCAACGTCAACGGTATTAAAACATCATCGCTTTTCCAAGGTTGACGCTCCGTCGGATGTGGTACAATGAACCATCTATTTGACAACACTATGGGGGTTTTGCTGTATGAAAATCGCAATCAAGGTGCTGGTCGTTCTCCTGGCTGTGCTGATCGTGGCAGCTGGGGTCGCATGGTACATGCTCGGCCACAGAGGCCTGCAAGGAGATACGAATGCTCCTGCGGTGAATATCGGCCCCGCCCGGCAGCTCCTGAGCGACCTGAAGACAAACAGCAGCCTCAAGTTCTCCATGGCCGTGCCGCATAGTTTTGACTGGTATGTCGCCACCGGCCAGGGCAACCCGACGCAGCTGAGCCTCTCGGGCGTCGTCATGATCGCCAAGTCGGCGACCTCGGACGAAGCGGTAAACATCGACGCGTGGCTGCGCCAGCAAGGTTTCGCAGGTGATGCCGAAAACAATAGCTTCGGCAACACAACGGTCAGTGAGGGGTATGCCAAAGACTCGGTCGTGGTCCTGGTTGTGACGCCGGTCTCATCCAATGGTACAACGACACAGGCGACGCAGCTCATCGTTTATGCAGGCGTGTTGCCGAAGACCTCGGCCGTCAACTGACCTCAGGATACAGGAACTGTACAAGGCGGGAGCATGACTGCTCCCGCCTTTTTCATTGCATATGTTCCCTTCTGGCTACTCCGGCATCACCACGACGATAGGCGTCATGGAGTCGTCGTTGCCCGCCGGGTTGTCCTCCAGCGACCGCCTGAGCCAGTCTTCGTCGACGCCCTCGGTCGACGCTACAATCTCGGCGCCAAAGACATCGTTGACGTCGACCACACTGATACGAGCCCCCTTGCGTGCCAGGGTAGCGACGCTCGTCTCTACGTCGAGCGGGCCGGGGACGAGGCACGCGTCATAAGGCATCACCTTGTCGCTGTCGACCGCCTTGGCCATGGGACCAACGACCGCATAGAACCAGCCCTTGCGATGGAACAGCTTTCCCAGTACCGTGGCGCCCGCCCCGAGAAGGACACGGAAGGTTCCTGCCAATTCGATGTATGCCTGAACTTTCCACGCTGCTTCCATCGGATAGGTGTACCAGTGAATGAACGTTCCGCCGCCGTGCCCTGTGTACGGGCCGAGGAACCGCGCCAAGCGTGACGGCTTGAACGTCCCAACCCACATCAGTGTCCCTTCGCACATGGTCATCACGCTACTGGCAATCGTAACGACGCCCGTCGGGTGCTCCTGGTGGACCCTGTCCACGATCGACGAGAGGTCGCTCGCCTCAGTGAGCAGCCCGGTGCACACGTTGTGTCGGACGGACGCCGTCCCCGAGGCCTTCACCTTGTAGGGAGGCAGCTGGCCAAATCCGAGTCTCTCCCAGCACGCTGTCAATACCGGGTCGCCGCGATAGAGGTAGAAACCACGGTCGAGCATCTCCCTCGCTTTGTCCAGCTCGCCGCGCGATGCCAGGATGCCGGCGTAGGCAACGATGTCCTGTTGGCGGAAGTTGTCGGTGTCCAGCTCCGCAAACCGCTCAAGCAGCACGGGGTCGCTGGTGATGCGACACAGTCTCTTAAGCAGGAGACGCGCGGGATTGTCCAGTTCACGGGCGCTCTTCCAGTCCACCCTCGCATACGCCGTGCGCCACCATTGAGCTCCCTCGTTCTCGCGGTGAAGAAAAAAGTACAGCAGGTCACCCAAGAAGACCTCTTCCCAGATACCCATTGGAGGACTGTAGAGCTGAACGGCTTTCTCGGGGTCGCGACGAAGGTACAGTGTTGCCAGAAGCCGCTTGGTACGCTTCCATTCGGGATGAACGGCGCGTACACGCGTCAGGAGGCCCAGTGCCTCCTCGTCTTTGCCGGACTGCATGAGACCGACCGCCCCCCACCATGCGGCGTAGTCTGAACGTGGAGCAGCAGCAAACAATCGCATAGCGACGCGTTTGGCGCCAAACCAGTCGCACAGCGAGGCAATGGCGTAGATCATGGTTTCTCCCGTCCGTTGCCGGCTATTGTGACTTCTTTTCCGAAATGGTGACTCCGATCATGTCGGGCCCCGAATACGTCCCGACGACAGGCCCAAGCTGGGCCAGAATGCTCGGCAGGTTGTACCTGGACGTGAACTGACGCTGGAAGCCCTCAACCTCGGCCCGGTTAGCGCCGTAGTGGAACCCGATGTATTCGATCCCCTTCTGCAGGTGTTTATCGATAATTGCCCACAGATGTTCGAACGCAACTTTCTTAGTGCGGGGACGGTCCACGACATCCGTGACTCCCTCGATGTAGGTGAGGACGGGCTTGATCTTCAGAATGTTGGCGGCGATGGCGGCGGCCTTTCCAATGCGCCCGCCTCTCTCGAGGTACTTAAGAGAATCGAGCACGAAGTAGGTATGGGTCCGCAGACACAGCGCCTCCACCTCAGCGACGACTTGCCATAGCGGCGCCCCTGCTTCGGCAAGCTCCACTGCTCGCATCGCCGGAAATCCGATACCGAGAGCAGCATTCCAGGTGTCCACAAGCCGGACATGAATCGTATCCAGCAGGTTGCGCCCGGTAAGAGCCGAGTTGAGCGTGCCCGACATGCGCGAACTGATATGAATCGAGACGATGTCGCCTTCGGGGTCTTTGTCTAGAATCGCGCGATATGCGGACGCGAATTCGTCGGGTGACGGCTGTGTACTGCCCGCCGTCGCACCAGCCACGAGGCGGCGATAGAACTCGTCATTCGTAATGTCGATGCCGTCGCGGAAATACTCGCCGTCGAGTGAGACCTTGAGTGAAACGACCGTGACGTCGTGCTCTTGGGCATACCCTTGCGGCAGACACGCCGTGCTATCCGTTACGATGTGGATGGCCATTATCGACTCCTTCTCCGCTTGCGCATTCGTCCCGCCGGCGGAGACAGCGGGACTGCTCACATGGTTGCTGTACAAGGGGAAGGCTTCTCTCCCCTCATTTCACATTACACTGCTTTGTCGACGATGACAACCCCCAGCGTCTCAGGTCCTGTAAGGCACCCGAGGACAGGGCTTAACTGGCTGAGGACGGATGGAATACCTGTGCGCCTCGTGAACTCAGTTTGCATGGCCTCGACCTCGGCTCTGTTGCCCGTATAGTGGAACCCAATGTACTCGATACCCCGTACGACTGCCTGGTCGATAAGTACCCTGATGCGCTCCTTCGCGACACGCATGGTTCGCGGCCGGTCGAACACGTCGACGATACCGTCCTTGAACGTGAGGATAGGCTTGATCTGCAGGATACTGGCTGCGACGCCTGCTGCCTTGCCGATGCGCCCGCCCTCGACGATATACTTCATTGTGCCGACGAGAAAGTAGATATGTGTGCGTGGCTGCATCCCATCCAGCATCGTGATGATGTCGTCGATGCCGGCTCCACCCTCAACAAGCTTGACGGCCTGCATGACCATGAACCCGAGTCCGAGACCTGTCGTCCGCACATCATAGAGATGGATGCGCTTTGAATCGGTCTGCTCAGCTGCAATGTGGGCGCTGTTGAGTGTCCCACTCGTGGCAGACGACAGGTGAATGCTCAGCACTTCGTCGTCCGGGTTTGCGAGCAACCTGGTGTAGACCGCGATGAAATCCTCAGGGCCGGGCTGCGTGGTGCCAGACTTGGCTCCAGCTTTCTGTTTCGCGTAGAAGGCGTCAGGAGATATCTCCGCGAACTCGCGGAAAAATACTCCGTCGACCGAAACCTTGAGCGGCACGACAGGAAGGTCGTGCTGTTCAGCAAAACCAGCGGGAAGACAGCTTGTGGAGTCCGTTACAATATGAATAGCCATAAATTCCTCTTAGTCGAGAATCCCGGACGCCTTGACGATGCGCACGTCCTCGACAGGATGTAAACGTTCACCCCGCGTCGCCTGGGCGACAGGTCTTGTCCTGGTTCGCCGCTATGTCCAAATTGGCCTTCTTGTTCAAACTGCTTTGTCGACAATAACGACCACCATGGCCTCGGGTCCCGTATGACACCCGACACAAGGACCCAACTGGGTGAGGACGGAGGGAATACCCGTGCGCTTCATGAACTCAGTTTGCACGGCCTCGACCTCGGCTCTGTTGCCCGCATAGTGGAACCCGATACGCTCGATACCCCGTACGACCGCCTGGTCGATGATGGCCCACATGCGGTCTCGGGCTGTCCGCATGGTTCGCGGCCGTTCGAACACGTCGACGATACCGTCCTTGACCGTGAGGATAGGCTTGATCTGCAGGATGCTGGCTGCGACGCCCGCCGCCTTCCCAATACGCCCGCCCTCGATGAGATACTTCATTGTGCCGACGAGAAAGTAGAGATGCGTGCGTGGCTGCATCCCGTCCAGCATCGTGATGATGTCGTCGGTGCCGGCTCCGCCCTCAACAAGCTTGACAGCCTGCATGACCATGAACCCGAGCCCAAGACCTGACGTCCGCACATCATAGAGATGGACGCGCCTGGGATCAGTCTGTTCGGCTGCAATATACGCGCTGTTGAGTGTTCCACTCATGCCGGATGACAGGTGAATGCTCAGCACTTCGTCGTCCGGGTTTGCGAGCAACCTGCTGTAGACCGCGATGAAATCCTCGGGGCCGGGCTGTGTGGTGCCAGACTTGGCTCCAGCTTTCTGCTTCGCGTAGAAGACATCAGCAGATATCTCCACAAACTCTCGGAAAAATACTCCGTCGACCGAAATCTTGAGCGGTACGACGGGAAGGTCGTGCTGTTCAGCAAAACCAGTGGGAAGGTAGCTCGTGGAGTCCGTTACAATGTGAACAGCCATATGCGCGTTGCTACTTCTCCTGGTCGAGAATCTCGGACGCCTTGACGATGCGCACGTCCTCGACAGGACGTGAACGTTCGCCCCATGGCGCCTGGGCAACGGGTGTCGCCGCGATGGCATCCAGAACGTCCATGCCTTCTGTGACATGTCCGAACGCAGTGTAGCTGCCGTCCAACTGGTCGGACGTACTCGTCATGATGAAGAACTGCATGTCGGACTGGTCGACATGCGCCTGCTGAGCGGCCATGCTGATGACTCCGGGAACGTGCTTGACGTCAGAGCCCTCGAACTTGACGTTGCCGCCGCCCGTGCCAGTCCCTTGTGGGTCGCCGCCCTGAATCATGAAGTCTTTGATAATGCGATGGAACTTGAGGTCGTCATACTTGCCGGCGTTGACCGCAGCCATGAACCGTTCGACGGTCCTAGGAGCCCGAGCAGCGTACAGTTCGAGTGTCATCGTACCCTTGGACGTCTCCATACGAACAACCCTGTTCTTCTCTACCATGTGACGCTCCTAGTTGGCGACTTCGGTCGCCCGGATGATCGTGATCTTCGTGAGAGGGACCGACATCTCGCCGGGTTTGCTGGGATTTTCTCCGACCGGCACGTTCGCGATCTTGTCGACGACATCCATACCCTCGACGACCTTGCCAAACGCAGGAAAATCCCCATTGAGAGAGGTCGTGTCTCCCTGCATGATGAAGAACTGCATGTTGGACTGTGTAACTCCATGTTCTGACGACGTCATGGATATAACGCCGCGGGCGTAACTCATGCCCGTCTTCTCGAACGGGATCTCCTTGCCTCCCGTTCCGTTGCCGTTGGGGTCCCCGCCCTGGATCAATAACCCCTTCATGACCCGATGGAACGTAAGCCCGTCGTATTTGCCACCCGTGACGTTCTCGAGGAACTGGGCGACGGTCCTGGGAGCCTTGTCCCCGTAGAGTTCAAGTTTGATCGTGCCCATGCTTGTCTCCAGCACAACGTACTTGTTGCCCACCACCTGCGGAGCCTGAGCCTTCTTGAGGAAGGGCAATACCAGCAACAGCGACAGGATCACTGTCGCTGCCAGCGTGATGACCACTGTCCGCGTGCTCGGCGGAATGGGCTTGTGGCCCGGATACTTCTTCTGCAGCTCCTGCGTCCGACTCAATTTCGGTGTGGCTTTCCTTTTGTTGGTGCTCATCTGCGGTTTTACTCCTGACATTCTCCAAGAGACTTCGGCCGATAAGAAACGTTGCCGTCGCCTCGGTCACCACCTCACCTGTTGCAAGGTCTTTGATGCATGCTTCTGTTGCCTTGATACGGCTGCCACGGTCTTCGGCCAGCCTGGCCTCGACCCGGTACTTCCGGTCAGAATACATCGGCCGGTGGTAACGCACATGGATGTCAACGGTAAACACCGGCAGGCCCACGTCGAAAAAGATGTTGGCCATTGCATCATCCAGGATTGCCGCCTGGATGCCCCCATGCGTCACACCACGATATCCATCGAACGCTGGATCCAGTAAGAACTCGGCCGCGCTGGTTCCATCCCCCACGTCAAAATGGAGATGGAGACCAGCCGGATTATCCGGCGAACAGACGAAACAGCTGTCGATGCGCGTATTCATGCGTCGTCAGACACAAAGGGGCCTGCAAAAGCAGGCCCCAGGACTGTTTCTCTGACGCTAGTAGTCCTCTGACTTGACTTGATAGAAGCTCTGCGCATGCTGGCACGCGGGGCACTTGGTCGGCGCCTCGGTCCCCTCATAGACATACCCACATTCGCGGCAGACCCAGATGATCTTGTGATCCTTCTTGAAGACGGACTGTGCCTTGACTTCCTTGAGCAGCTTGCTGTATCGTTCCTCATGGTGGGCTTCAGCTACCGCAATGGCACGCAGGCGGCAGGCAATTGCCTTGTAACCTTCCTGATCAGCAATGTCGGCAAAGCCCGGATACATCGTGGTCGTCTCATAATGTTCACCGTCGATAGCCGCCTGCAGGTTCTCGGCCGTTGTCCCCAGCACCAGCGGAACTTCCGCGTTTGCAAGTTTCAGTTCGCCGCCGTTCTCCTGCTTGATGTCCTGGAGAAAATGAAATAGGATGTTGGCATGCTGCCGTTCCTGGTCAGCGGTCTCGGCGAAAATCCCTGCTATCTGCTCAAACCCTTCGGTCCGGGCCACCTTGTTGTACATGGTATACCGGTTGCGGGCCATGGATTCACCTACAAAAGCCGCACCAAGATTGAGAAATGTCTGTTTCAACACTCACCTCCATGCACGAATCGTGTTGCTACTTTCTCCATTGTATCCAATCAGCACAGACGCCACAGGGCGGAATATTCACAGTGCCGGTCGGTTTCGACAGATTAGCGAAGTCCGGTGATGACACCGTCTCCGGTCACGTCAATGTTGACCATGGCGGGGACCTTGGAGAGTGCCGGCATGGTCTGCATCGTTCCACCCAATGGATAGAGGAAACGCGCGCCGGTCGCGGCACGAATGTCGCGAATTGGGAACAGGTACCCGGAGGGTGCGCCCTTGACATCGGGATCATGGCTGATGGACAGATGTGTCTTTGCCATGCAGATGGGCCACTTGTCATAGCCGGCCGCGGTGAACTCCTTAATGCGTTCGATCGCCACAGGCGTCAGATCGATGTCACTGGCACGATAGATCGCGCGGACCAGTTTGCGCATCTTGTCCTCGATGGTATCGGTCAATTCATATGGATAGTGGACCGCGCCCACCTTGGATGTCGATGCCACTTCCTGGACTGCGCGTGCCAGCTCCAGACCACCCTCGCTGCCATCCACAAAGAACGTGTGGGGAACGGCGGCTAGCGCACCAAATTGCAGTGCTTTGGCCTGAACCATCGCTACCTCTTCGGCAGTGTCGTCCGGGAATCTGTTGACAGCGACAACAACTGGCAGGCCATAGGAACGAACATTCTCGATATGTATCCGGAGGTTCTCGCAACCCAGCTCGAGTGCCGGCATATTGACAGTTGAAACAAGGGCGGGATCAAGCTTCTTGCCCGGCTTGATGGTATACGCACCGCCGTGCATCTTGAGCGCGCGGATCGTAGCAACGATGACCACACAGTCAGGCGCCTTCATACCGGCCTGTCGAAGCTTGATGTCCATGAGTTTTTCGAAACCCATGTCGGCACCAAACCCACTCTCTGTCACGACATAGTCACCAAGTTTCAGTGCAATACGGTCGGACAGCACCGAGTTGTTGCCAAAAGCGATGTTGGCGAATGGTCCAATGTGAACAAAGGAGGGCGTGCCTTCTTCGGTCTGAACCAGATTGGGATAGATAGCATCCTTGAGGACAGCAGTCAGGCCCCCGGTTGCCCGCAAGTCCGCGACCGTCACGACCTTTCCACTGCGGCTGTGCGCAACGACAATCTCCGATAGACGCTGGTGCAGATCTTCAAATCCCGTCGTCAGGCCCATGATGGCCATGATCGGCGAAGCGGCAGCAATGTCGAAACCGGTGTCGTACGACGTCTCCGTCTTGACGCCATCTTTCTTCTCTGTCAACTGAATCGTGAGCTTGCGCATCGACCGGTCCTCTACGTCCATAGTCCGGCGCCAGCTGATGCTCTGAGGATCGATGTCCAGTTCATTTCCCTGAAAGATGTGATTGTCCACCACCGCGGCCAGCAGGTTGGTTGCTGTCTCTACTGCATGGATATCGCCCGTGAAATGCAGGTTGATCTGCTCCATCGGGAAGAGAGAAGCCTTGCCACCGCCTGTTCCACCGCCCTTGATACCAAAGACTGGGCCCATGGACGGTTCGCGCAGTGCATTGACCGTCTTGAATCCCAGTTTGTTCATCGCCATGCCCAGTCCAATGGTCGTGACAGTTTTGCCTTCGCCAAACGGTGTCGGCGTGATAGCTGTCACATCGATGTACTTGCCATCCGACTTGTCCTGCAAGCGGTTGAGGATGTGGTAATCGATCTTAGCCATGTATTTGCCAAAGAAATCGACTTCCTCGTCGCGAATGCCCAGCGACAGTGCAAGACTGCCAATGTCTTTCTTGTCATTTGCTTTTTCGAACATAGGTCACACTCCTCTTTTAGGTGGTACGTTTTATTATTGTACCCTAAATTCCATTTCTACGTACCGGGCAACGCTCAGATAAGTCCAAAATAGTGAGCTGCGAACGTGAAAACTGCTGCGGCAATACAATACAGCGCAAACCATTGCATCTTGCCTTTCCGCGCAACCTTGAGCAGCAACCCGATCGCGACGAGGCTTGTCAGCGCGCTGACGACGACACCGATACTAATATCGATGAAAGCACTTGAGGACATCCCCGCTTTCAGGAAGTCCTTGAGCTCAAAGATCGCGGCGCCCGCGATGGTCGGGATCGCCATGAGGAAGCTGAAATGCGCCGCATCCTCCTGCTTGAGACCCCTGTAAACACCGACGGACATCGTCGTTCCACTGCGGGAAAGACCCGGCAGAAGCGCAAACACTTGGCCGATGCCGATGGCTAGTGCATCCTTCCAGCCGACTTCGCGGATAGTTCTGGTCGTCGACGCAAAATGCTGCAGAGCCAACAGGGCGGCAGTGACCAGGAACATGGCCGCTACAACGTACAGGCTGGCAAAAGCCTTCGCAATGGTCGCACTGAAAAGGACGCCGATGACTCCAGACGGGATGATGGCCGCGACGATGAGCCAGAACATGTTGCGCTTGTGCGCTTCCTCATGAGACAGTCTGCCGCGGAAGGTCGCAAGGAATCCCCCGAACAAGCCCACAATGTCACCCCAGAAGAAAATCACCAGCGCGATGAGGCTGCCGAAGTGCAAGGCTACATCAAAGGCCAGCGTCGAATCGGCTTTGAGGAGTCCCGAGAACACGACCAGATGTCCCGAGCTGCTGACAGGCAGGAACTCGGTCAATCCCTGTACAATTCCAAGCACGATGCTTTTCCACAGTACCATCCGTAGTACCTCCAAGTATGACCTCAAACATATGCAATATGGTAGACAAACGCCTCCAAAAAGCAAAGAAAAGGCTGCCAGCAAACCGCCAAACCTTCTGCGGGGTGGCCCTGTGATCTGGCTTCAGATCAGAGAGGCGAGCGTGTGTCCTGTGGGCGTCAGGACGGCAAGCGAGCCGTTGGGTAATTCCTCCCAGGAACCGGTGCCCAGCGGTTCGCTGGCGACGAGTTCCCTGCCACTCTGATGCTGCAGGTACATGCTGTGTCGCTCCGGATCGGTGCTGTAGTGGAAGGCATACATGCATTGTCCATCGCACAGAAGGAAATTGAGGCCGGTGAAGTCACCGACGGACATCACCTCATGGACAGCGCCCCTCAGAGCATCGAGGGGGTCGGCCACCGACTCGAGATGCTGCAACAGCAAAGCGAAGTAAACTTCACTGTCATTTTCTCCCTCAAGGCTGTTCCTGAATTTGGGCAGGAGATGCTCTATCAGACGTTCGCGCGAGCAGTATCCGTTGTGGCAGAACGACCAGCGTCCCGCGACGAACGGGTGCGTGTTGGCAAGCTCAGGCGATGTACCACTGCTACGGCGGACGTGAGCAAGAGCAACGCGGGCACTGACCTCGCGAACAGTCTGCTCAAAGAGTGGCGATTCGTAGGCCGGTCGTGGATCCTTGACGACATGGGGACAGTCCTGACCGTCGTCATACCATGCGACACCCCAGCCGTCAGGATTGGGTTCGCCGGACTTGTCGGCAATCGCCAGCGAACGCAGCGAAGGTTCGACACCAGTCATCCATGGAGCTATCGATTGTGACTTCGTTGTAACTATTCCGAACATCCTGCACATCAGCGTTCCTCCACCGGCAAGCCACCCACAACCACCCAGCATTCAGGATACGTCGACAGCGTCATAGCGCAATTGTGAATACCAAAAGTACNNATGGAGATGACCCAGCCAATAAAGAGTCCAGAGAACAGCCTCTTGCGCTCGTCTTCAGTCATGTTGCGCAGGCTGAGGAACATGAACCCGAAGACTCCGGACAAGACGGCAAGAGTCAGGCCTGCCTTGAGGTTGACCTGATGCCAGACAGC
>NZ_QXIU01000018.1 GCF_003570935.1 Candidatus Cryosericum odellii | reverse complement strand
CAGAGACGCCCTCTATCTACTTCTCCTCGCGTACGTAGGGTATCCCCAGTTCCTTTGGCGTCCCGACATGACGCACACGCACAATGACCGTTGCTATGATAATGACGACGAACGTTACCAGATACGGCAGCATTGACAGCAGAGCACTATTGATGTAGGTACCCGCCGCCTGAAGTTGAAGCTGCAGGGACTCAATACTACCAAATAGAAATGCTCCCACAAGAGCATTGAAGGGATTCCACATAGCGAAGACTACGAGAGCAAGCGCAATCCACCCCATGCCTGAAGTCATGCCGCCAAGCCAGTACGGGTGGATGCAGCAGGTAATGTATGCCCCCCCCGCTCCCGCAAGCGCCCCTCCCAGAATGGTCCAGAAGTAGCGCGTCCCCGTCACATTGACTCCCATGGCGTCCGCGGCCTTCGCGTTTTCACCGACCGCCCTCAAGTTGACACCGACCTTCGTCTTGAACAGCAGGAACCAGAACAGGGCTACCAGAATATATCCGGCATAAACGATCAGGTCCTGACTGAAGAAGATCGGGCCGATGATCGGGACTTTTGACAGCCCGGGAATACTCATGGGCTGAATGGCGTTTGTGATACGTTGAAGAACCCATCTGTCGCCATAGAAAGCGCTGAGACCCGTTCCGAAGATGGTGATAGCAAGGCCCGTGACCGTCTGGTTGCCACGGAGGGTCACACAGATAAAGGCATGCATGGCCGCCACCACTGCTGCTGCTGCCATGCCAAACAACAGGCCGATATAGGGATTGCCGGTCTTCATAGCTCCAAGGAACCCGAAAAACGCACCAATCAGCATCAGTCCCTCGAGCCCCAGGTTCAGCACGCCGCTGCGCTCGGTCAGGACTTCACCCAGTGTGGGAAGCAGAAGAATCGTCCCAGACTGGACGGCTCCCGCGAGAACTTTGATCAGGATGCTGCCGAAAGTAGGATTCATGCGCCCCCCCGAGCCCTTTCGTCTAAGGCCCCCGAGCCCTTTTTCCCAATGCGAGGGGCGCTTCTGAGGGGCGTACTCAGCCTCCTCGTCAGGATCACGCGGTAGTACGTAACGATCTCCCCTGCCAGCAGGCAGAAGAGGATCGAGCCCTCGATCACGCCGACGATGCCAAAGGGCACCCGCATGACGATCTGGATCTGGTAGCCACCAGCTTCGAGAGCCGCCAGAAGTACCGAGAACCCGACGGCGACCAGGGGGTCGAGTCCTGCCAGCCATGCGGCAATGATGGCGGTGTACCCATACTCTGCATTGATCGACTCTTGCAGGATGTGCAGTACACCAGAGATATGCGCGATGCCGGCCAGGCCGGCAAGCCCTCCCGAGATGGCCGCCGCGATGATGACCGTCTTGAACACATTGATACCGGCGTATCTGGCCGCGCGCCCGTTTTCGCCCAGGACTCTAACCTCATACCCAAACCGTGTCTTCCGGACGATGATCCAGACGATCACCGCAGCTACCAGCCCGAAGAACAGCCCGATGTGGAGCCGCGATGGATCCGGGAGGATGCGCGGAAGTTGTGCATTGAGAGCAAAGCCCTTAGACAGTGGAAACCCGTGGCTGCCCGGATCGCGCCATGTACCGTATATGAAGAATGCCAAAACGTACAACGCGATGTAGTTGAGCAGAAGTGTCGCAATGACCTCGTTGACGTTCCAGTACACCTTGAGAAGTGCGGGAACGATAGCCCACGCCGCTCCTCCAAGCATGCCAAGCACCATCATCAACGTCAGCAGCAGCGGCCGGGACATTGTCGCCGGCCCAAAGAGTGCCAGATAGGACCCACAGAGCGCCCCGATGGTGTATTGACCTGGCGTCCCAATGTTGATGAACTTCATGCGGTAGACCAGGCAAAGCCCCGCCGAGATGAGGATGAGGGGAACCGCGATGACCATCGTCTCCGAGAAAGTGTACGACGATCCGAACGCTCCCTTGACGATGGCTCCATAAACTCTCAACGGGTTCACACGGGCAAACAGCATGACCACGGACCCCACGAGAAGGCCAAGCAAGACCGAACAGATAGGTACAAGGACGCGAAGCCCTATCGGCGTCTTGTCGCGTTTCTCGAATCGCAGCATCTCAGACCCCTTTTCCAGTCAAGCTTTGGCGCCCACGGCGCCCGCCATCATCAGACCGATCTGTGCAATGTCCACGTGGTGTGCGTCGACGATACCGACGATACGCCCTTCGTACATCACTGCAACCCGGTCTGCAACCATGAGGATCTCATCCAGATCCTCGCTGATGAGAAGCACAGCCACCCCGTTGTCGCGCTGTTCCAGCAGCGTCTTGCGCACGAATTCAGTGGCGCCCACGTCGAGGCCACGGGTCGGGTGTTCTGCAATCAGGAGCCTCGGGTTCTCCTCGATCTCGCGGGCCAGCAGCAACTTCTGCATGTTCCCACCGGAAAGGACCTTGACCGGCGCATTCCTCAGCGGTACGGCGATGTCAAACTTCTCAATAAGTCCGTCAGCATACGTACAGGCGGCACCGTAGTCGATGAATGCTCCCTTGCACATCGGCTGCTGCTTGTACTTCCGCAGCATGGCATTCTCGACCGTGGAAAGATTCGGCACCAGACCTACACCAAGTCTGTCGGCTGGTATGTAGTTCACGCCTGCGGATGCCAGCGTGGCCGGCGTCGCGTTGGTCACATCGATACCCTCGACCGCGACGTGTCCGCTGACAAGATGGCGCAGTCCCGTGATGCATTCCGCCAGCTCGACCTGCCCGTTGCCAGCGACACCGGCGACTCCCATGATCTCGCCGCCGTGGACCGTGATGCTCAGCTTGTTGAGCGCCATGATGCCACGGTCATTATAGGCCTGAGCGTCTTCGACTTTGAGGATCTCCCGACCCAATTCGATCTCCTTGCGTTCCAGGCGGAAAAGGACGTCGCGCCCGATCATCATCTTTGCAAGTTCCCGCTCCGTGATAGAAACCGTGTCGACCGTCCCCACCAGTTGTCCTTTCCTGAGCACCGTGATACGGTCGGAAACGGTCATGACCTCGTTGAGTTTGTGACTGATGAAGATGATGGACTTACCCTCCGACCTCATCTCCCGGAGGATGCCGAACAACTCCTCGGACTCCTGTGGAGTCAGGACGGCGGTCGGTTCATCCAGGATCAGGATACGAGCGCCCTTGAATAGCGTCTTGACGATCTCGACGCGCTGCTGCTCCCCCACGGATAACTGCCATATCTTGGCGTAGGGGTCGATACGGAAGTTGTACTTCTTGGCTATGGCCTCAATCTGGTGAGCCACAGATTTCTTATCTATGTAGAAACCCTGAGACTCCAGTCC
>NZ_QXIU01000179.1 GCF_003570935.1 Candidatus Cryosericum odellii | reverse complement strand
GACAATGACCTGTCAGGAACAGACTCCACATTCGGGTTCGACACGTCAGTGAATGTCGCTCTCGACGCTTCGCGAAGGTTGAAGGACACTGCTTTGTCCCATCGGCGCATCATCGTCCTGGAAGTCATGGGCAGGTACGCCGGATGGGTCGCACTCTACACCGGCATTGGCTCAGGAGCCGATTACACACTAATCCCCGAGGTCCCCGTCGACTGGGATGCCATGGTGCAGCAGGTCATGACCGCCTACAAGCGCAAGAAGTACGCCTTCATCGTCGTGAGCGAGGGAGTACAAGTCACGCCGGCCACCAGCGAGAGTCTGGACGACTTCGGCCACATGCTGCTGCAGAACAGGGGTGTGGGGCCGGAAGTGGCCAGGATCCTGGAGGAGAAGACGGGAGTCTCAACGCGTTCGGCCACGATAGGGCACATCCAGCGGGGAGGCAGTCCTACTCTGTTCGACCGCATCCTGGGATCNNGAGATGATCCATGACGGCGAATTTGGCAAGATGGCTGCTCTCCGCGGTACCGAAATAATTGCAATTCCGCTTACTGAAGCTGTTGGCAAGCTCAAGACGGTGTCTCAGGAGTGGGTCGACCTCCTGAAGGTCTTCTCCAAGTAGCCATGAAACGCATCGGACTTCTGACGAGCGGCGGCGATGCCAGCGGTATGAACGCTGCCATCCGCGCAATTGCACGAACGGCTGCGTCTATGGGAGTCGAGGCAATCGGGTTCGAGCGCGGCTACGACGGACTGGTATCCAACACCTGGATAGAACTCAACGCACGCAGCGTCTCCGGCATCCTGGAACTCGGAGGCACGATGCTCAAGAGTGCCCGCAGTGAGCTGTTCCGAACTGAGGAAGGCCGTAAGCAGGCAGCGTTCGTCGTCCAGGAGAACCAGCTGGACGGCATGGTCATCATCGGGGGCAACGGCTCACAGACTGGTGGTTACCTGCTCGGCCAGTTGGGTGTTCCCGTCGTCGGGGTCGCCTCGACCATCGACAACGACCTGTATGGCTTCGACTACACCATCGGGTTTGATACTGCCGTCAACATCGCCATTGACGCTATCGACCGTATTCGCGATGTAGCAGAATCTCACGACCGCGTGTTTGTCGTTGAGGTCATGGGCAGAGACAATGGCTCCATTGCACTCGAAGCTGCTCTGGCGACTGGCGCCGACATCGTTCTGACTCCGGAACTGCCCTTCAGCATCCCCAAACTCATCACCCGCCTGCACGACGACGTCATGGCACACAAGAAACACCACATTATCGTCATGGCAGAAGGCGCAGGGCATGCAGAGGAACTGTCGCACTACATCAATGCCAACCTGCCCGTGGAGTGCAGGGCGACCGTCCTTGGCTATGTCCAGCGAGGGGGGAGCCCCACACGCTTCGACCGCATCCTGGCCAGCACATCGGGCGAAGCGGCAGTTGTCGCTCTCAGTGAAGGCCACTCAGCTGTCATCGCAGGAACACGCGACGGACATATTGTCCTTCAGGAGACGCTCGAAGCAGTCAACCGGCGCAACCTTCTCAAACCCGAGCTTGTGGAACTGCTGAAGAGAATATCCATCTAGCCTTGTTTCATCCCGGGAGGGCCAATTGGGTCGAGTCTTCAAGTCGCTGACTTTCCAGATCATCGTGACTGCCCTGCTCATCGTGGGTGTCTCGATGGCGATTCTGAGCAACCGTCTCATTGCTGAGTTTCAGAACGAACTCGTCAGCAAGGAGAGCGAGACCCTCCAGGCCATAGGATCACAGGCCGTCGAGCGCTGGAACCGCATGTACCGCGAACTGTTCAACAGCTACAAGTTCGACAGTTTGAGCCAGACCAAGCAGAACGAACTGATGAGCATCTTCCTCTCCAAATCCTATTATGACTATATCAACGTGTTTAAGGACAACTTCCCCAGTGTCAGCATCGGGTATCAGGTTAGCCTCTTCACCCCAAGCCTCGTCTACCTGACCGACGCGTCGCACAACCCATTACCCAAGCTGACCGTCGCTCTTCCTTTGAAGGCAGGCACACAAACACTCGGCTACCTGGTCGTCGACAGGGACATGCCTCAGGTCCTCGCTCCCTTGCAACGCGTCCGCTTCGAGGCCTTCAAGACTTCGACTGTCTCCATCGGGCTGAGCGGCGCAGCAACCATCGTCCTGCTGACCTTCTTCCTGATACGGCTGCTGTCCCTGCGCCGCAGCGTCGTCCGACTCAAGACCAACCTGGACACGCGCGTGCCACGCGGTGGAGGGGAGCTGGGAGAGATCTCGCGCGCTGTCGCCGACCTGGCACACTCACTCAAGCGGAATATCGAAGAGGCGAAGCAGACCGAGGCCCTTAAGACGCTCGGCATCTTTACGACCGGTATCGCCCACGAGGTACGCAATCCGCTCACAAGCATCAAGGGATATGCAAGCCTTCTGGAGAAGAAACTGCAAGGGCGTCCCGAAGCCAAGTACATCATCCCCATCCGCAGCGAAGCCGACCGCCTGGAAGCGCTGGTCAAGGACCTCCTCACCTTCGGGCGCCCGTCGCCGGTCCAGCCGATCGAATTCGATCTCCATGTGTTCTTTGTTTCGCTCGGCGAGCTCATGGCACAGCAGTTCAAGGATGGCCACGCGACGCTCGACCTCCAGGTGCCGCAGGTCATGGTCACCTGGGATGCGCGCCAAACCGAGCAGATGTTCATGAACCTGCTGCAGAACGCCATACAATCGATGCAGGACAAGGAAGGCGGAACTGTCACCGTCACTGCAAAGACTGAGGCGGATCGGGTCATCGTCGAAGTACGTGATGTCGGTGTCGGTATCAGGAACGAGGACAGGCCCAAGATGTTCACCCCGTTCTTCACAACCAAAGAACACGGTACGGGTCTTGGCCTTCCCATTTCCCAGAAGATCGCATCCTTCCACAATGGGGTTATCACCTATGAGAGTACAGAGGGAGCAGGCACGACTTTCACTGTCAACATGCAGCGAATCATCAATCCTGGCGTTTGACTCGGACTTCGAAACCGATAAAATGTGCAATTGCCTATGAAAACCCTGAGCAAGCTCATTCTGGTCGTGGATGACGAGGAAAACATACGCGAACTGCTTCGCGAATCACTTGAGGACGAGGGCTATCGCGTCAATGTCGCCAAGAACGGCCAGGAAGCAGTCGAGAAGGCTAAAGCTATAAGTCCGGACACCGTCCTGATGGACGTCAAGATGCCCGTCATGAGTGGTATGGATGCTTTTCTCAAGATCAAAGAGTCCCAGCC
>NZ_QXIU01000178.1 GCF_003570935.1 Candidatus Cryosericum odellii | reverse complement strand
ACCGCGCTCGGTGCTGCCTATGCAGCTGGCCTTGCAGTCGGTTTCTGGGCCAAGGTCGAAGATCTGCGCGCTAACTGGGGCGTGGACAAGACTTGGGAGCCCAAGATGGACAGCGCCAAGCGCGCCACGCTCTTTAACGGCTGGCTTGAAGCTGTCAAGCGCACGTTCGGTTGGGTAAAGCAGTAGAACTATTGCTGTAGGCTTCTCGTATTCGAAACNNGTCGTTTTTGTCTGGGCAGAGTCTATCAACGATGTTGGACTCTATTTTCTAGAATTACGATACTGAGCAAAAGGAATGGCGACAATGGCGGACAAAAAATACGATGTCATCATCATAGGCGCGGGTGTGGTCGGGAGTATGGTGGCCCGGTTTCTCTCGCGCTACAAACTTGATATCCTTCTGATTGAAAAGGATTCCGACATCGGCATGGGTGCCTCCTCCGCGAATACGGCGATTATCCATGCCGGTTATGACCCCAAGCCAGGTACTCTGAAGGCCGAGATGAACGTTGTGGGAAACCAGATGTTTGATCAGCTGGCAGGCGAACTCAACTTCACCTTTGAGAGGCGCGGCGACTACGTCGTTGCTATAGGACAGGAAGAATTTGGCAAGCTTGAGAGTCTGCGGCAGCAGGGACTTGAGAATGGGGTTCCCGGAATGGTCATACTCAACGGTGCAGATGTTCGCCGACGGGAGCCCAACATCAATCCCGAGGTAAGCGGTGCTCTCTGGGCCACTACCGGCGGTATCTGTGACCCCTTTGGCGTTGTGATTGCCGCTGCGGAGAATGCCGTCGTCAACGGGGTCACCCTTATGACCGACACGGCATTTCAGGACTTCATTATGGATGGAAAACGCATCGTCGGCATCAAGACAAACCGCGGCGATTTCATGTCTCGCTGGGTTGTCAACAGTGCAGGCATGTATTCTGATATGGTGATGCACAAGGCTGGACTGCGGCCGGAGTTCAAGATTACGCCTCGAAAGGGCGAGTATTACGTCTTCGACAAAGCCGAAATCACCATCAATAACGTGCTTTTCCCGGTGCCGTCTGCAACCAGCAAGGGTATTCTGGTTACCACAACTGTGCATGGCAATACCATCATAGGACCGAACGCCCTGGAGATAGATGACAAAGAAGACCGCTCCATCACCCGTGAAGGATTGGATGAAATCTGGCAGGGGGCTGTCAACTTGGTTCCCTCGCTCAGTCTACGATATTCGATAGCCGAATTTGCTGGACTCAGGCCGGGAGGAAACGCCCCGTGCGCCAACCCCGACGTCAAGTACAACAAGGATTTCATCATTGAGATTCCCAAAGAGGTCGAGGGATTGGTCAATCTTGGCGGCATCGAGTCGCCGGGACTTAGCTCGTCTCCTGCCATTGCCGTGCGGGTCGTCGAGCTGCTCAAGGGCGCTGGTGAGAACTTGGAGGAGAAGCCGGATTGGAACCCCATACGCAAGGCTCGTCCGCGCTTCCGTGACATGTTGCCGATTGAGCAGAAGTTGCTCATAGAGAACGATCTGAGCTATGGACGCGTCATTTGTCGCTGCGAAAACGTCACCGAGGGCGAAATCGTGGCCGAAATACATGCACCCATACCCGCGCGCACCTACGATGCCATAAAGCGGCGCACCTGGCTGGGTACGGGACGCTGTCAGGGTGGTTTTGATACTCCGCGTGTCGTCGAGATTCTTGCCCGCGAACTGGGTGTCTCCCCGCTCGAAATCACCAAGAAGGGTAAGGGATCAGAATTCCTTGTCCGGCCGACCAAGGATAAGGAGGTAGAATAATGTTGAAGAAAAAGTACGACGTTATTGTCATAGGCGCCGGCCCTGCCGGTCTGGCTGCAGCCATAGAAGCCAAGAAGACGGGTGCGCAGGATGTGCTCGTCATCGAGCGGGCACAGGAGCTGGGTGGGATTCTGCAGCAGTGCATTCATAATGGATTTGGCCTCCAGACATTCAAGAAGGACCTGACAGGTCCTACCTATGCGCAGCGTTTTATCGATGAGCTTGCAGGGCTTCACGTTGATACGTTGCTGGATGCGATGGCACTCAATGTGACCAGCGAAAGGCATGTCNNATGTGTATGTGACGAGTCAGTCGTCCGGTTTTGTCGAACTGGACACGAGGGCTCTGGTGCTGGCTATGGGCTGCCGTGAACGAACGCGGGCACAGATTGCTTTGCCGGGAACAAGGCCGGCGGGCGTGTATACCGCGGGAACGGCCCAGCGCTTTGTTAATATCGAAGGCTTCATGCCTGGCAAGTGCTTCGTGATTCTGGGCTCGGGCGACATCGGTATGATCATGGCACGCAGGCTTACCTTNNGAAGGTGCCAAGGTAGAACGAGTGCTGGAAATCATGCCCTTCCTGACCGGCCTGACGCGCAACTATGTGCAGTGCCTTTTGGACTACGATATTCCACTGCAGTTGCACCATACGGTCAAGCGCATTATCGGCAACGACAGGGTAGAAGCGATAGAATCGGTTCAGATCGATGAACACCGCCAGCCAATGCCGGGCACCGAGGAGACCATTCCCTGTGATACACTGTTGCTTTCGGTGGGTCTCATCCCGGAGAATGAACTTTCGCGCAAAGCAGGCGTTGCACTTGATCCCGTCACCGGTGGACCATTTGTCGATGAAGAAATGCAGACCAGTGTACCGGGCATTTTTGCCGCGGGCAATGTGGTACATGTCTACGACCTGGTAGATTGGGTGACTCAAGCTGGGTTGTTATGCGGGCGGAACGCGGCGCAATACGCCATCACTGCGCGCAAACACGACGGCCGACGGGTAAGGATGAAAGCTGGAGAGAATGTTCGCTACGTCATCCCTCATATTTTGGACAAGGAAAGTCTTGCGGAATCGGCNNCGTCTGGGTTGAAGTCATGAACGGCGAAGAACGCGTGACCAGAAAGGCGGAACTCTACGTGCGCCCGGGCGAGATGGTCAATATCGACCTTCCACAGTCTGCCTACGACGCGGTGCAACGCGCGTCCGAGCTGAGTGTGCGAGTCGTCAGGCGATAAGGAGACTGATATGACGCAGGAACAGAAGAAGCTTATCTGCATTACATGTCCAAGGGGCTGCGCCTTGGTTGTGACAGTGGAGGGTGAGACCGTCATCAAGACGGAAGGGAACAGTTGCAAGCGCGGTGTCGACTATGCGACGGGGGAGCTGAAGGACCCGAGGCGCATGGTGACGACCACGGTCAGGGTAAAGGGCGGCGTACATCCT
>NZ_QXIU01000177.1 GCF_003570935.1 Candidatus Cryosericum odellii | reverse complement strand
GAACCCGCCGTTCGAGAAGCTTGGCGTCTTCGAGGTGGACACCTTCTTTCCGCCAAGGGAACGGCTGGAGCTTGCCATGCGCATCAACGGCCTCATTGCTTCCCCCTCGTTCCAGTCCTGGTTGAACGGTGCTCCTCTGGATGTCGAGAGGTTCCTTCACGCACCGGACGGCAGGCCGCGTTGCAGTATCTTCGCCATTGCACACCTGTCTGACGTGGAGCGCATGTTCTTCGTGACACTCCTGCTCCAGGAGGTTCTTGCCTGGATGCGTCTTCAGCAGGGGACGGATTCTCTGCGTGCCCTCCTGTACTTCGACGAGGTGTTCGGGTACTTCCCGCCATACCCGTTCAATCCGCCCTCCAAGGTGCCACTGCTCACCCTGATGAAGCAGGCGCGCGCCTTCGGGCTCGGCGTGGTGCTGGCGACCCAGAACCCCGTGGACGTCGACTACAAGGGTCTCAGCAATGCTGGTACCTGGATCATCGGCAAACTACAGCAGGACGGCGACCGCGAACGTGTGCTGGGTGGCCTCGAGGGAGCGCTGCAGGAAGGGGGCGGCACGCTCGACCGGGCGTGGTTCAGCGGCGTTCTTGGCAGTCTCAAGCCGCGCCAGTTTCTGTTGCACAACGTCCATACCGCCAGGCATATCGTCATGCAGTCGCGCTTCGCGATGAGCTATCTGCGTGGACCCCTCACCAAGGCCCAGATCGGTCAGCTGATGGCATCACGGAAGATCGAGTTCGAGCATGTCACGCACGAAGCGATGCCGACGTCGGGACCGTCGCGATACCGGCCAGCCATCCCTGACGGCGTCCCGGTCCAGTTCGCCCCCGTCCCGGCGGGGACCACGCTCGACCCATTCGTGTTCGGCGAAGCGGACGTGGCGTACGAAGATAAGACGACCGGAGCATTCGTGCAGGAGCATCTGCTGCTTTCCGTCCCGGTCTCGCAATGGCCCGCCGTCGACTGGACCACGGCGGAGCAGCTGCCCGAGGGCATAACGTGGTTGGACAAGGTTCCCGAGGGCGTATTGCTCGAAGAGGTTCCTGCGGACCTGCAGAAGCCGACGTCCTGGAAGACCCTCACGGCGCGGCTCAAAGACGTCCTGAAGATCCGGTCCCTGACGTTGCTGACGAGCAAGCCGTATGAGGTTGCTCAGCAGGACGGCGAAACGGAAGGCCAGTTCATGGCGCGACTCGGCGTCCTGTCCGCCCCCGACATCACCGGAGCGGTCAACAAGGTACGGGAGAAGCTGGAGGAGAAACAGCACAAGCTGCAGGACGACCTGACCGAGGCGCAGCAGCGTCTCAACATCGCGCAGATGGAAGCGCGTAACCGCAGCTCGGTGGCGACCATGCAGACGGCGGAGGCGTTCCTGGGTCTGCTGGTGAGGCGCAAGCGCAGCTTCACGGCGGGCGTCCGGACGCGGGGAACAGCCCAGACGTTACAGGAGAAAGCCAGGGACCTCCAGCAGAAGGTGAACGACCTTCAGCAGCAGGTGGCGGTGCTGGCGGCGCAGACGCAGGCGACGGTGATGGCAGAGGAACAGGCTGCCCGGGCGAAGTACCTGGCAGTGGAAGCCAAATTGCTCCGTCCGAAGGTAAGCAATATCGTCGTCAAACGGGTTGGCGTCGTCTTCCGCTAGACGCTATAACGTTTCCACTATTGAATCTGCCCGGCCCATGCTCATGCTTGATGGGACCGGGCAGACACTCTGCAGGCGGACCCGTGGAAACTCAGGACGGCTGGTCTGCCAGTGCGTCGGCGACCGCGGTGATAAGGTCCTCCATGTGATATGGCTTCTGTACGTAGCCGACCATGCCTGCATCAAGGGTGTCCTGCGCATGCCCATCCAGACCGTAGCCTGTGGACAGGATGGCGCGCACGTCGGGGTCGATGGCCTTGAGGGCTTTGAAGCATTCCTGGCCATCCTTGCCGGGCATGACCATGTCGATGATGACGAGGTCGGCTTCGTGGGGATGTGCGCGGTACCAGGCGACCGCCTCCGTGGTATCGGCAGCGGTGACGACGTCGTACCCTGACCGCCGCAGCATCTCGTGCGTCAGCTTGCGGACGACTTCTTCGTCGTCGACGACCAGGATGCGCCCGTGTCCCTTGCGTGGAAGATCGGCAGGGTGCGCAGTCGCAGGGACGACGTCCGTCGCTGGGACGTACACAGTAAACGTGGTCCCCTTGCCGATATTGCTCTCGACATCGATGAATCCCTGGTGTGCCTTCACGATCCCATATACCATAGCCAGTCCCATGCCGGTCCCCTTGTCTAAGGCCTTGGTCGTGAAGAAGGGCTCGAAGATGCGGCGGAGGTTTTTCTTCTCGATGCCGACGCCGGTGTCAGAGACTGATAGCGCGACAAACATGCCTGGCTCGGCTCCGGGGTGTGCCATGACCTGTTCGGCATCAAGTCCCTGGCGCCATGTCCGGAATGTCAGGCTCCCACCCTGTGGCATCGCGTCGCGTCCGTTGATGGCCAGGTTGAGGACGATCTGCTGAAGTTGTCCGGGATCTCCCAGGACGGTTGCCTGGTCCGTATCGAAGTGTTCGGTCACACTGATGTTCTTGTTGACCGTTCGGGTGAGAAGCGACACGACCTCGAGGATAGTGCTGTTGAGGTCGACGGTGGTATTCTGACGCTTGCCCCGCCTGGCGAAGCTCAGCAGCTGTTTGGTGAGCTCCGCAGCTCTCTCGGCCGCCTGCTGGATGACGTGCAGTCCCTCCTGCATGGTACTGCCCGGAGCAGCGTCTGGCTCCAGCATGTTGGCATACCCCAGGATGCCCGTCAGGATGTTGTTGAAATCGTGGGCGACGCCACCGGCCAGAAGTCCGATACCTTCCAGCTTCTGGGACTGGCGCAACTGCTCCTCGAGAGCAGCCTCCTGCGTGATGTCACGCCCAACGTAGGTATAGTTTGCAACCTCGTCGCCGGGGCCTCGGACGGGACTGACCGTCAAGTCGAGTTCCACCAGGCTGCCATCCTTGCGAACGTTCGTGATTTTCTTTTTCCAGCTGTCGTAGGTGGTCAGGTGCTCTTCTGCGCGCCGTTCGAGAGGGAGTGCAACCTCGTCGCCCAGAAGTCCCCGGATGTTGTGCCCTCTGCTTTCGACGGCTGAGAACCCGGTTGCGTGCTCGAATGCAGGGTTGATATAGGTGACGACGCCGTTGGGATCGGTGATGGCGATGGCCTCGGCCGCCTGTTCGATGGCGGTGGCCAGACGAAGTGCCCTGGCCTCGGCCCGTTCGCG
>NZ_QXIU01000176.1 GCF_003570935.1 Candidatus Cryosericum odellii | reverse complement strand
CCAGTGCAAAGTCCAGCGCCGGATTGTCAGTGACGATCAAGACGTCGGGTTTGCTGGCACCGTAGCGTGTCTGCAGCAGCTTCTCAACCTGATCGTGGTTCTGCTGCGAGGGGAACCGGCGCCAGTCGAGATACTCCACAGAGAGCTGGACCCACGACGGTGAGTCGCCAAGGACACTGCGGATCCCTGCGACCTCACCGTCCGTCCATGAGTAGCCCTGATCGTAGGAATTGAGGATGAGGACGCTGCTGGGAGGCGCTGCGGCGACAGCTGGTGAAAACCCCAGCATTGCTGCGAAGACTGCAGCCAGAACGAGCAATATGACCAGACGGGATGCCTTCACGTGTATTCCTCCGAGCCACGATCGCCAGGGAATGGACGGCGACACACAACTATTGTGATGCTTAGACTCTGCTATTCAAGAGGAGCGTTGTGTGGCGAGGGAGGCGAGGACAGACGTCAGTTCAGCAAAGCTGTAGGGTTTGGCGAGCACGCCATCGAAATGATACTCGCGGTAGTGAGCCATGACGGGGTCGGTGGCATATCCGCTCGAGGCAATCAATTGTGCCGGGGTGCGGTTCTTACGAAACAGCGCTGCGGCTTCCTGTCCACCCATGCCGCCGGGGATCGTCAGGTCCATGAGGATGACACTGAACGGCCGCCCGACCGCACAGGCCTCGGCATCAGTACGAAGTGCGGTGGTCCCGTCAGGGACAGCTTCCGCCTCATATCCGAGTTTCTTCAGCATCGCGACCGCTACCTGTCGCACCGTGAGTTCGTCATCCATGACCAGGACGCGGCCGTGTCCGCTGAACCTGGGCGCTGTTTCAGGCGACCGAAGGGACGGACCGGCAGGGACGGCAGGCAGCAGGATCGAGAAGGTCGTGCCGGCCCCTGGTGTCGAGACAACGCCGATGGTTCCGTCATGTTTGTGGACGATGGCATAGGACGTCGCCAGGCCGAGACCGCTGCCGCGACGCTTCGTACTGAAGAAGGGATCGAAGATCTTGCGAAGGTCCGTTTCGGCGATCCCTACGCCGGTGTCACTGAGGTCGATGCGGACATAGTTGCCCGGAGCCAGATCTGGGTACGCGCCGTCGCCTACGGTGATATTGCGTGCAACGACAGAGACCGTTCCTCCGACAGGCATCGCCTCGTCAGCGTTGATGACGATGTTGGAGAAGACCTGAGACAGTTGCCCCTTGTCGATGCGTGCCCACCACAGGTCCGCGGGCAGGTCGAACGAAGCCGAAACGTCGGAACCGCGCAGGGCGAAACTGACCGCTTCCCGCAGGACGGGGGCAAGGTCCTGGACCGAACGCACGGGAGCCCCTCCCTTGGCAAACGTCAGCAGCTGCTGCGTCAGCCCGCGAGCCTGGAGGACCTCCCGCTCGGCTTCCTCGAGGAGTTCGCGGGAGTGATCCGGATCATCGTCGATACGTGCGAGATTGATGTTGCCGATGATACCGGTCATCATGTTGTTGAAGTCATGGGCGATGCCACCTGCAAGGACGCCCAGCGATTCCAGTTTGTCCATTCGCTGAAGCTCGCTTTCGAGACGTAGCCGTTTGGTGACGTCGGCGGTGGTACCGACCCACTTGACGACGTGGCCATCCTTGTCGAGCACGGCCTGCGACGATTCGACGATGGTGCGCCATGTGCCGTCGGTACAATGCATGCGATACGCAATACGGAGAGGCGTATGTACTTTCAGGTGCTGCTGGATGGCCTGTTGGAGCACAGGAAGGTCGTCAGGATGTATATAGGAGTCCCACTGGCTACCCTTGGAGGGGAAGCCACCGATGGCACGGCCAAACTCGCCGTCGACGTCACCATAGTAGGTGGTACGGTCTTCGGCAATATCCCACTCATAGACGATGTCACTCGTGCTCTGTGCGGCGATGCGGAACCGTTCCTCGGACATGGCCAGCGCGTCACGGGAGCGCCAGCGGTCTATCGAGACCGCAACTTGGTCGGCGACAAAGGACAGGATATTCCGGTCCTGTTCGGTGTAGCGATAGCTTCCATGGTATACCTGGACAGCCATGACTCCGATTGTGCTCCCCTTCAACTGTAGCGGGACACCGAGCCAGCTGATGGCGGGTGTTCCTGTAGGAGCGATGTTGCCAGACTTGATTGGCTCTGCCTCACTGAACTCGCTCAGCAGCAACGGTGCTCCGGTGCGCAGGATGTATGCCGTCACGCCCGTTTCGGCGATCTGTGGGTCGGGGGGCATGGCGTCGCACTCGTCGATATAGTACGGATACGTTATGAACCCTGTCTGTGGATCCCGGAGTGCAAAGTACAGGTTCTCCGACGGCATCAACTCAGCGATAATGTGGTGGATGCGGCCGTACAGTTCCTGCAGACTCTCGGCGGATGCCGCTACCTGGGAGATGCGGTAGGTGGCGTCCTGTACCTGCCGCGTGTGCACTGGTCCCTCGATATCGATGATGCTCCCTTCGATAAAGCAGGACCCGTCGGGCGCGCAGACAGGTCCGCCTTGCTCCCACACCACTCGTTCTGTGGTGTCAGGGTAGATGACGCTGTACTCAATCTGAAACGTGTCACCGGATTTCACCGCGTTCTCCACGGTTGCCCGATAGCGAGTGATGTCAGCGGGATACATGAATGTGGAGCGGATGTCTGGCTTCGTCGTGAGTTCGTCCAGGGAACGGCCCAGGATACGTTCGTATCCCCCACCGACAATCTCGAAGGCGAAGGGAGGCTGGGCAGAGGCTCGGTAGACCATGCCGGGCAGACCTGCCATCAGCCGGGTCAACTCCCGGTCGTTTGCTGTACCCTTCGTGACCGACACGTTCCTGTCTGTCATCTCAGCCTCATTGCCAGGAGTGTTCACAGGTCGACGGAAAGACGAACAGCCATCCGTCGAAGACCAAGTTGAGGACAGCAAGAACAAACGCAGCCGGCGGCAGCCACCACCATGATTGCTTGTGCACTACCAAGTCTCCTCCACATAATTGACAGTATGGTGGAGAACCCGCTGCGTGCAAGGAGAGCTGTAACAGCACGGATTCTACTACAACCTGCACATGTCGCAGTTCAGGGGATCGCTGCTGCTACCGTCTTCTGGATCGATGTCGTGTGCGCGGGCCATTCCCGCTACACTGTCAGCGGAGGGGGAGTCATGACACAGGAGAACGACGTGACGACATGGATCTATGTAGTACACCTGATCAGGCCGGCGGCGAGGACGTCGCCGACGGAGGAGGAGTCTGCCGCCATCGACCGTCATTTCGCGCATCTGCAGCAGGCATGTAGTGCGGGGACGGTACGACTGGCAGGGCCCGCGACGGACGGGGCATTTGGCATTGTGATCTTCGAAGCGGAAGACGAGACTGTGGCACGTTCGTTCATGGCAGACGACCCGGCCGTGCGCGCAGGTGTCATGACTGCCGAGCTGCACCCGTTCCATGTGTCGATAGAGTATCTGCCATGCCGGTGATGGGGGTCGAGCTGCTGCCAGTGCTCAGCTACGCGCTGGTTTCCATCTTTACACCTGGACCCAACAACATCACCTCTTCATCGTTGGGAATGCGCGTAGGGTATCCCCGTACACTCCGCTTCATCGGGGGTGTCGTCACCGGGTTCTTCTGCATCATGGTGGCAACGGGACTGCTGACAGAGCTCCTCGTCTCAGCCTATAACAGAATTGCGATTGTGCTGAAGATCGCGGGCGTCGCGTATCTGCTATGGATCGCCTGGACCGTCGTGCGGCCACAGGATAAGAGACATGCGTCCCCTGCGGCGAGCGGCACCCGGTACCGTGACGGGCTGCTGCTCCAGTTCGTCAATGCCAAGGTCATCCTGTTCGGGCTCACAATGTATGCCACGCTGTTGGCTCCATTGGCGAAGAGCTGGCTGGCAGTCGTCATCTCTGCAGTATTGCTCACGGTCCTGAGTTTCTGTTCGACGTCGCTGTGGGCGCTGCTGGGCGCCGGCATCCAGCGTTTCATTGCCAACCCAAAGGTCAGGTTCGCCTACTCGCTCGTCCTCGTGGGACTGCTGCTCTACGCTGCCTGGTCAATCGTCGCGTCGTAGAAAGCACATAGCGCGCCGTGGTGCAACATGGGGGTGCTCAGTTCGTCTGGATGCCGTCCAGTGTCGTGCGGACCATTTCTGAGAGTTCCTGCATGGTGTACGGCTTGGGCAGGAACCCGTCGGCGCCTCCAGGCCTTCCAACCAGATCCTGGATGCTGCCGCCCAGCGAATACCCCGACGAGATGAGGATAGGGGCCGTGCACCCCAGCCGTCTCAGTTCCCACAGCACTTGGTCTCCTGTCATACCCGGCATGGTCATGTCCAGCAGGACGAGGTCCACGGCGGCAGGATTCTCCTGGATGACGGTGACTGCGGACGGACCATCTGCTGCTGTCATCACTGTGTAGCCGGAGCGTTCCAGCATGCGTCTGGTGAGCTGCAGGATCATCTCCTCGTCGTCCACGACAAGTACGGTCTTGTGCCTCTCTGTCCGTTGCGTGTACACTTCCTGGAGCGCTGGCGTCTGTGTCTGCACTGGTTCCCTGCACCGTGGCAGGTACGTCGAGAACGTTGTTCCCTTCCCGACTGTGGTTTCCACGATGATCCAGCCGTTGGCTTGCTGGACCGCCCCGTAGACGACCGCGAGGCCCAGGCCGGTTCCATGTCCGACAGGCTTGGTGGTAAAGAATGGCTCGAACAGGTGCTGCAGCACAGTGTCAGTCATGCCGTTGCCGGTGTCGATCACCTGCAGGAGGACATGTTCACCCGATCGAGCCTCGGGATGTGCCTGGACAAACCGGTCGTCAACGTCGACGTTGCTGGTCCGGATGGTCAGCGTTCCTGTGCCGTTCATGGCGTCCCGGGCGTTTACGACGAGGTTGATGACGAGCTGTCCAAGCTGAACCTGGTCGATGAGAATGTTCCAGAGGCCCGGTGCATAGTCCCGGGCGATTGCCATGGAGGGCGGCACCAGTTCCGCGATGGACTGCAGCGTGAGGTCGACAGACTGGTTGAGGTTGAGGTACGTTGGCGCTGGGCTCCCATTGCGGCTGAACGTCAGCAGGTTGTGTGCGAGGCCGGCAGCTCGTCGGGCAGCCTGCTCAGCCTGGGCCAGCGGCTCTGCGATGGAATCCAGCTGCCCGGCCTCTTCCTGCATGATGCTCAGGTTTCCAAGGATGCCCGTCAATAGGTTGTTGAAGTCATGGGCGATTCCACCTGCCATGAGGCCGAGGGCATCCATTTTTTGTGCCTGGAGCAGGTGCGCGGTCATGCACTTGCGGTCAGTGACGTCCACCAGCAGAGCGAGATTCCCCATGCGCTTGCGCAGCGGAGCGACGTGGAGGTCGTAGGAGCGCTCAACGCCGTCGCAGACGAAGGTCAGCTCGGCATCAGAGCCCGGCGTAGCGGATGAAAGGGCAGGCAGGACCTGCGTCCCCTCGACGCCTAGGACATCGCGGGCAGAGCACCCCAGGATTGCCTCGGCGGCGGGGTTGATGTCGACCAGTCGACCCCGGCCGTCAAGGACGAGAACTCCGTTTGGACTGGCCTCCAGGACGAGCGAACGGGGGATGGGGGAGAGGTCGAGGAAGCGGAAGCGATACAGAGCCAGGAAGAGGGCTACGCTGCTCAGAGCGAAGGCAAAAGGAGTGAGGTCGACCCCGGTGACTGAAGTCCGACCAACCAGGAACAGGATGTTGGCGGTCCACGGTACGGCCATCGCGACCAGAACGGCGACTGTCTGACCACGGTAGGCAGAGGGCACTCTGAACAGGCCACGCAGCAGGATCACGACACCCAACAGCAGAAGTGCATACTGGTACGCGCTCCAGACCCAGAACAGTGGACCAAGACGTGTGTCGACGCGCAGGAGTGCGCCGGGGGCCGTAATGGGCGTGGCGACAGCCTGACTCCAGAGCAGGTGGTGCAGGTCGTTGAACCAGGCCAGGACAAACATCACCGTCGGTTCTACTGCCGCAAGCGCTGCAATGCGAGTGACATCGCGCAGCGATCTTCCATCGTATCTGAGAGTGAAGACAAGCCACGCGACGCCCAGGCCTCCGCCAAGAAACGACATCTTCACCCA
>NZ_QXIU01000175.1 GCF_003570935.1 Candidatus Cryosericum odellii | reverse complement strand
CCAAGAAACGACATCTTCACCCAGAACAGGAAGGAATCCAGTGTTGTACTGCTGAGGAGGAACAGCGAGACAAGGATGTTCAGGACCACCAGACACATGGCCGCCGAAAAGGCACGAGCCCCCGGGGAAGGTCTGCGTTGCCACGCAAGGACTGCGACGATGGCCGAGATAAGAGCTGCTGCCAGCAATGGCAGCGTGTACGGTGTCATCTGCATGTTCAACCCTTTTCCATTTGTTTCATATGTGCGGTCACTCCACTGAGACGAGTTCTGGTCCTGATTTTCCGCAAGACTGTTTGTGAGCAGTCTAGCCACAGATACGTGTGTGTCAAAAAGATGGAACGCCCGGGGACGAATGATAAAGCCCCGGGGCCGTGGTCCCGGGGCTGACAATTGCGTGATACAGGAAAGGCTATTTGGCGCCGTTCGCCCCCGGCTTGGAAGTTTTCTGTCCGCGCTGAGGCTTTGCGGGAGCGTTCTTGACCTGTGTAGCTGGTTGCTTCGGAGCAGTTACCTTCAGGGCTTCCTTTCCGCCTCTGACGACAGGAGCCTTGTTGGCTGGTTTCGATTTGTTCTCGGCTGATCTTGCTGGTCCCTGCTGCGACTGGGCTGTCTGCCGACCGCGGCGCGATGTATTCTTTGCCGGAGTCTGTGTCTCGACAGGCTTTTTCTCGGCGACCGTCGGTGCGACCTTGATCTGGGGCTTCGGGGCGCTGGGAGTCTGAGTAACAGGCGTTGTCTCAGCGGTTACCGGGCGTGATGATCTGCGGCCGCGTCTGTGGGACTGAGCGGCGACGGGGCTGGTCGTGGCAGAGGAAGATCCGGGTTTCTCTGAGGAACGTTCCCCGGTGGCAGGGGTAATAGGTGGCTGCTGAGATTTCGTGTCCGTGGAGCCGACAAGACCGGCTGCTGCCATCGCTGCGCGTACTTCGGCACGGAAATCGACAACGGGTCTGGTGGAGCCGGAAGGTCTTGCCGCGGGTGCCGAGACTGAAGGTGGTGTCTGGCTGATCCTGGTCTCGACAACAGGGCGCTGAGGTGTCGTGGGCTTTGTCTGAACGACAGGAGCGGGTGTCGGCTGGGCCACCACAGGCGTCGGTACAGGTGTAGACACTGGCGCGGCTGGAGCAGTCGTCGTCTCGGGTCTCTGTTCCCGGTTACGGCGGCCGAAGAAGCCACGTCCTCTGTTACGGTTACGGTCACGGTCGGGAGCACGCTGGGGCGTCGTGGACGGGGCAGCGGCCTGAACGGGAGCAGGTGTGGGAGCAATGATGGCCGACTTTGTCGCCGGTTGTGCAGCCACCGATGGTTCGCCGATGCCGCTTTCCTGATGGTGGACGCGTCCATGCACATCGATCAGATCAGGCTGTTGACGGGCGGGCGTTCCGGGATGGAGGCGCGAAAGGTCGGTCTTTACTCCCTGCAGCGACGGAAGGAACATAAGGCGGAGCGCGCACCACCATAGGTACTCGGCGTCGGGTCCCTTGAAGCCGTCGAGGTCCAGAAGGCCGTGGGCCAGCTCATTGCGCATGTTGGAGCCAAATTTCTCGACAAGCAGACCTCTCAGGTCGAACATGAGGTCGCGCCCGAAGACACGTTCTGCCTCGTCCATGTCCAGCAGGGCTCCGAGTACGCGCTCCTGCTCGACGTTACGCATGTCGATCTTGCTGGTGACGACACCGGCCTTCTTCAGGACGATGCGTACGGCATTTTCGACTTGCGGTGTCAGCAGTGAGACTGCGACAAGGAAGTCGCCATTCATGCCCGCATCCATGCCACGGGCGAAGATTTCCTCGCGCCCGACGGGAACGAAGGGGTTGTCGGTCGTGAAGGCACGCCAGTCATCCAGTCGTACGACATGGTCTGACAGGACCTGACGACGGGCGGGATCGAGTAGAGCGAGTACGGCGATTTGACGGTTGCGGGCAGCCTCCTGGTACAGTTCGGCGTCCTTGGCCGTACGGATCTCGCGGGTATCGCCCGTGAAGGCGGCGGGAGTGTGAGAAGAGGCCTTTCCCTCCTGATCCATTCCAACCGTGCTGATGAGATACTGGAATGGCATCCGGCCCGTCTTGGCGTCGACCTGTTCTTCCAGTTCTGCTGGCTTGGGTGTTTCGGCCAGATTGGCGAGCGCGACGAGCGCGGCGCGCAGGTCCTTGCTCTTGACCTGGTCACGTGCCCACTGGGTGATGCCAGCTGGATCCATACGCGACGGCTTCTTCATGGGAGCATCGTTGCGCTTCAGCTCGAGCGCGTCGACCTGTTTCTTGAGTTCAATGACAGCCTGCTCGTTGCCTGGGACCTTTGCAAGCGATTCCATGGCGCTGCGCATCAGTTCCAGCGCGTGGTCGGTGATGGGCTGGGCCTCGGACTGCACGACGTCGGCCTGCTTGACATAGGTGTCGGAGGCGCGCTTGAGAGCCAGTTCCCTGTTCTTGTCTTGCCCTGCGGCGGTCTCGCAGCGAGCCTTGACTTGCCAGTACAGGCGTGCGGTTTCCCACTGTCCAGCGGTCTCGCAGCGCTGTGCGCTTGTCCCGCAGATACTGGCGAACCGGGAGGCGTTGCCTTCGCCGGCGTCCAGCAGCAGGTTGATGAGCTTGGCCCACCAGGGCGT
>NZ_QXIU01000174.1 GCF_003570935.1 Candidatus Cryosericum odellii | reverse complement strand
GGCGGAAGGCGTTGCTGCCGGCCGTCAGGGTGATGATGCTGGCGACTATGGCAAGGGCAAGCCCGGCGAAAAGGACGCTGAAAATCAGCGCCATGAACGAATTCCGCGCGAAGAAGTAAGGGAGGACGGGGAACAGCAGTCCAATGATGTAGGCAACGCCGGTGAACAGGGCGCTGCGAATCTCGTTGACGCGCGTGTGCTCGGTGAGGAGTCCAATCATCGCCTCTTTGTTCGATGCCAGCTTTTCGGTGATCTCGTCGGTCAGGTCGGCGGGCATCCCGGATTCGGTCAGCTTCCTGGCCAGTTCTGCCTGTGCCCGTTTGGGCGCGACACTGAAAAGGAGGTCGGTCTTGCGGCGGATGCCTTCGTTGACCTGACGTTGACTGCGGACTGAGACCCAAGTCCCGATACCCATGGACAGCGCGCCGGCGAGGCCTACAACGAGACCGTTAACCGCGACGATCTGCGGACGCGTCGGGTAGACGGCCGAGAGACCGGTCACCGCACCAAGCAGTTCGACGAGACCGTCGTTCATGCCCATCACGAAATCGCGGACGTTGTCTTTGGGCAGCGCGTTGAACTGTGATTCCAGCTCTTCCTCGTGGCCCAGCTCATCCTCGATGATGCGTGCGATGTTGGTCTTCTCGGCTTCTTCCAGGGTTGCGAAGTTCAGGAATTGATAGTAGGAGTCGACGGCGGTTGCCTCGGTGATTTCGAGGAGGGATAGATAGCGTCGCGTCCCCAGCAGCTGGCGCAGTAGTCGTGACCAGGCGAACGAGAACCATGATGGTTCGGCGGTGGCGATGCCACGCTTGAGGAGGAACGCGCGCCAGAAGGCCATGTGGAGGGTCTCGACCCGAGCCAGCTCTGCAAAACGCGCCCGCAGAGCAGGGTTCTTCTCTGAACCGGCTAGGTACGCATACAGACGCGATGCGCTCCGCTCGTCGGTGTAGAAGTTCATCGCTTTGGTTGTTTCATTGATCATGGACAACTCCTTTCAGGCTGGCTGGAATTGTGAAGACCATTGTGCCTGGCACTGTGGGCATTCACAATTCATCGGTGGAATGTATGTCGGAGGACAATTGCCTGCTGGGGGCACATCTCGTGGCAGCAGTAGCAGAGCACGCAGGTTTTTCGGTTGAACTGTGGGTACGGCGCAAGCTTGATTGCCGTCGCAGGGCACCGCTGGGCGCAGATGCCGCACTTGATGCATTTGGACGTGTCGACCACGGGGATGGGTCGGTTGGAGGCGCCGACAATGCGCTGGAATGTTGCTGCGATCGACACCACCGCACCACCCATGTAGCTGCGGGGTCTCGCGAACGCCGGCTGGATAGGTGTGAGGTCTCCGACTGCGAGCGTGCCGTCAGGGACAGGGACGACATGCGACAGAGGGGTGAGTTCCCAGTCGATACCCATCATGTGACACATTGCCCAGTCCGCGAGCACAGGATCGTCAGCAACGACGACAGCCCGCAACTGTCTGGGCCTTCCTGCCGACGGGCCCTCTCCGTCCATGCCGAGGATACCGTCCATGACGACCCGTTCATGGATGGGGAGGGCGGCGTGGAGGTCCAGCAGGCATCTGGCAAACTCATCGCCGGACGGGATCATGTGGAGCCCCGTGCGCTCGGCCTTGGGCGTGAGCCCGAATAGATTCTTGACGGCACCCGTGACCAGCGTCAATGAATGAGTTTTTGCCTTAGGCAGATTGAAGAGGACCTTGGACTGCCACAGCAGGTCGGGCAGAGTCATAGGTCGGGGGCTCCGTGGGTGCTCGAGATGGACGCGCCTGAACCTATATTGGTCCAGGTGGCAGATGGTGACCCGCTCGTCGCCGGCGTATTCCTCGAGGCCAAAGTCGGCGGCTAGGCGTTCGCTGGGGACGTGGTTGCCCGGAATGTCGCCAACGATGACGCGGAGCCCGTGTCCGAGCAGAAACCGGACGAAGGCATGAATAAAATGAGGGTTGGTCGCCAGCGCCCGCTCGGGATCTGCTTCCTGCAGGATGTTTGGCTTGACGAGGACAGTGTCGCCAGGAACGAGCCCGCCCAGAAGGAACCCCTGGTGGCTTGCGAACACGTCACTTAATCGTCCTTCGTCGTAGTCGTCGAGCCGGTCGATCCATGCTTGCATACGTGCCTCCTGTTGTGTATCAACAGGATAGCAGTAGCAGCCCGTGACTCAAGCCTGTTCCTGTGCAGGGATGTGCTCGAGAACGGCCCTGAGCGCGTGGCGTGTCGGCAACAGGAAGGCCAGCACTACCAGGACGGCTGCGACGCCCAGCAACAGGTGATACGCCGACGTGATGCTGGTGTGCTGCGCCCACTGACCCAGGATGATGACGACACTTCCGCCGATACCCCACGAAAAACCCATGATAGACGCGGAAACGAGGCCACGGTGATTTGTGACCAGTTCGTGCGCGAAGACGATGTTGGAGCTCAGCGTCATGCAGCTGAAGAAGCACATGGCCGGGAACCAGATGATGCTGGTCGACCCGGTCAGGACGAACATCAGGAGGGTGACGGCCA
>NZ_QXIU01000173.1 GCF_003570935.1 Candidatus Cryosericum odellii | reverse complement strand
GTCTTCCTGGCGTGGGAGTGCAAATACCTGGAAGAAAGCCAGTGCGAAGCCAGGGATGGCCAGGATCCAGAAGCGCTGGAGGTGCAGCAATCCAAAGAGAGGAATGATCACCAGCGAGCCCACAAAGGAACCCATAGACCCGCCGAAGTTGAAGACGGACATGAACCGGCCCTTATTCGTCGAGGACAGCTGGCTCATACCGATGGCTCCCTGTGGATGAAACATCGCAAGCGACAGAGCTATGGTCGTGAAGATGAGCAGGAGCCAGCCAAAGCTGCGGGCGAACGGCAGCAGTGCCAGCGAAACGGCGGCAAGGATCGAAGAGGTCACGACAAGCGCGTTGGCATGCCGCATGCGGTCGGATACCAGGCCGAAGATCGTCTGGACAAGGCCCGAAACGATAGGGAGACTGGCAGCCAGTGCGGCGGCGGCCCCCAGGGAGAAACCCAGACGTGTGCGGAAGACAGGAACGAGAGGGGGGAGAAAGGCGGCGTACCCTTCAACAAGAAAGTGACCACCAGAGATAGCAAGCAGTGCTTTTCGTATGCGGCTCATCGTTCGGCTCTCTCCTCGGAACATGCGAAAAAGGCAACCTCGGAGCGAGCAGACAAGTCCGCCATGAACGCAAGCTATGTTCCGCGCGAGGCTACCTTCTTCTGTTATTAGTATAGCAAACCTTCAGGATATGTCAACTTCCGAAATACTTCAGGCTACATGCCGCTTCCGGACATTGGTGATGTAACGTAGGGCGTCCAGACTTCTGCCCGGAGGCTCCACGGTGGGCGTGGCAGTTCGGCGTTGACGATTCCAGTTGCCTGGGTCACTCGTTCGCTACGAACTTGTCTATGGCAATCTCTTTAAGCAATCGGCGCAGCTCACGTGGGTCCGTATGACCGTCGACCTGCAGGGAGATCTCTCCAGTCGTCGTCGTGAGCATGAGCTTGTGGGGAGGCTCTCCGGGGGTGCGTGGCCCGAAGTGGCTCGGTGGTGGTGGAGTGCTCTCGAGAAGAGAGACCTCCTCGAGGTCGGCATAGCCCAGCGTACGGGCTGTCGGCAGTTCCGCCATGACATCGGCGATCGTCATCCCGGGATACCCGTCAATGAGCGCGAATGGCGCCTGGGCAGCGTACCACATCTGCTGGAAACGGCTTGCTCCCCGCGATTTTGCGTCGGCTGTTCTTGCCTCGCGAATCTTGCGAACTTTCGTCTGGTCGAACGGGGCGAGCACGACAAATGAGCGGGTCAACAGCATGGTCAGCTCGACGGACTTGAAGGCGCCCTGGCGCTCGACCGTCTGACAGGCGAGGAGGACAGTCTCTACTTCAGGGGTATCCATTAGAACTTCAGGTCGAAGATGAGCACGAGGGCGGAGACGAGAACCATGAGCACCGAATACGGGATGGCAGACACGGACTCTTGCGCGCGACTCGCAGATTTCCAGCTGATGTAGAAGACAAGGAACAGCGCAGGGATCAGCAGACCCCAGTAGTCAGTGCGTGTACCAAAGCTCCAGAACAGGGCTCCCATGACAGCCGTACAGACGGCAGCGACAATTGTTACCAGCAGTTCACTGACCCATCGCTTGCTCATGTTAACCCCCTCTCACCTATGTCGCTCGAATACGTGCGCACTGTCAGGATAGCGCAAGGTGGCCGACGGTCAATGACTGGTGACCTCTGATCGGAAAACGGAGACGAGATGGCAGGCGCCTCCTGCGCTCCGCAGGACGTGTAACGTTTGCGCGCGGCGACCATAGACAAGGTCTGGAGGTGGTGCCGATGGAATTGGTCCTTGTACCGTTTGGCATTGTTGTCGCGGCGCTTCTCGTGGTGGGAGCAGTCACGGGGGCTACGTTCAAGTTCGTGTGGATTGTGCTCAGGTTCATCTTCGTGCTGTGTTTCTGGTGGCTTCTCCTGCTCATCGGCGGAGTCGCCCTACTGAGGGGGATCCTGCACTAGACGACAACACAGACACACATAGAGATATGACGCATGACACGGCGTCCGGGGTCCTCAGATGACTCGGGCGTCTTTCGCGTATAATATCTTTAGTGTGTCCTTTGGATAAGGGAAGAGGAAGGGGCAAGAGAGTGAGCACAGTTCGTGCTGCTATAGAATGGCCTCACTGGCGAACGGACCACCGGGCGCATGGAGAGCAAGGTTTCCGAAGAAGCTCCTGAGTTGTGTCAAGAAAGCTGAGCAAATTGGGGGGTATTCTTGTTGGTCGCGAGAAGATTGCGTTGGAATACTTGAGATTAGTACCTCTCCTGCATGATGTAGTGGCTCCAAGGCCCATGTCATGAGAAGCCTACTGTCACAAGTCCTTACAGAGACACTTGCGATGCTGCCAGCAGGCAACAACTTGGTCGCATGGTTGCGGGACGATATTACATCAGCAACGAGCCCGGAAGATCCTTTCATGGAGGTTCTTCCTGACCTGCGGACCATGTACAAGAAGGCGTGCCCAGCGGGTGAGCTCACAATCACTGATACGGGTAACGAACGGCTTCACGACCGCATTCAGGAAGTTGGCATCAATGGCATACGGGGATTTCCGCGGGCAGAGGACGATCAGGGATATCCTGCATTCAACGGAATCAGACCGAGAGGGCAGAACGTGCTGATCTACGGCCAGAACGGTTCCGGAAAGAGCAGCTTCTGCGACGCTCTCGAATGGGCGTTGACTGGACAGCTCCAGGAGTGGAAAGAGCGCGAGCTCGGAAATCAAAATGCACTATTGATCAGCAATTCTGCAGAAACCTCCCAGTTGTGTTCTGTGAAGGTCACGTTGAGGAACGGGAGACGAACCAGTCAGCGTTTTCTGGAGCGAGTTTCCAATCCTGTCTCGCCGTTTGAGGAATCCTGCGAGGATCGCGACGCCTCCTATTGTTTCGTCAATGCGTACAGTGTCGAACGCTTCGTCCTCGACAGCCATTCGAATCTGTGGAATCGATTCGCCGACCTGCTGGGATTCGAGGACCTGGTCACGTTCTCAAGCGGTTTGAACAAGTTCAAGGAATTGGCCCGCCAGGGGCTGGAGGAGACACTCAAAGACCAAAGGAAATCGCAGGGAGATACGAGGCGCGAGCAACGTGATCTCCCCGAGGCTGAGAAAGAGTTGGTGCACCTGCTGAAACCAAAACGCATCCCGACCGTACTCCCCGATGAGGACGTGCAACTTGACGTGATGCGGAAACTCAACTACTTGAGGTCTCGAGATGACTACATGGCCTCACAGCAGAACACTTGCGAATCCCTACGGGGGGCCTATGAAGCAGCTCTTCTGAAATGGAAAGAGGCAAAGGCACGACGTCCCGCTAAGAGGAAGGATAAGTGGGAGGAGTACAAGTACTGGATTATCAAGGGCGAGGCTAAGACGAGGCTTCAGAGTTTCCAGCAGAAGACGCATGAAACGCGAGACATATACAATGAAGTCTTGGCCGACCTGAAGAGCGAAATTCCTCGTGAACTCTGGTGCCAGAAGCCGAGCGATAAGAAATCAGTCAGGGCAACGTTGGTCTTGTGGGGGAATCTTGGGCAAGCGCGCAGAGAGAGAGCGATCATAGACAACCTCACGAAGATAATCAAGAATGAGAGAATCATGCAAGAGACCGCGCAGGAGCTGCGGTCTATGTACAAGGCACTATGGCTTGACGCAAGGAGATTCAGCAAGGTCTTTGGCGATCTTGCCAGCAAGGCGATACGACGGGAGCTAGGTGCCGTAAGTCGTACAGAACTTACCGACGGGTATAACCGCCTCAATCCCGAGAATCGTGTTCAGTCGATCTCCTTGAATGCAAGTGTCTCTGAGAAGAAACTGTCAATCAGGGTTCGCACACGCACAGACGGCCAAACCATCGAGCCCGTTGATTACATGAGTACCGGATACCTCCGGTGTGTCGGCTTTGCAGCGCTGATCGCACGATTGAAGCGTCAGCAGCGATATCGTTTTGTCGTGATCGATGATCCGATTTTCGCCATAGACCAAGATCATCGATATGCACTCGTTGAGTATCTAGCAGAGCTCTCGAAAGAGTACCAAGTGATTATAACAACAAGCGATAGGCTGTTCTTGGACATGTTGCGGCACGCCCTGAGCCCTTCTTCGAAGGTATACCAGACAAGTGCGGACAATAGCGGTGTGGTCGTTCTGGGGGAGGAGAAGCCAAGTCGGTACATAGAAGAAGCGGGACAACTCATCAACTCAACGAATCCAGACTACCGAGCGGCGTGCATGTACATTCGCCTGGCACTTGAGCACGAGCTCTACCGTCTTGCTGATAAATCGAAGCTGATGGTTGAGTTTGGCCGAGCGATCAACAATCGTATTGGGTTGAACCAGTTGATCGACGACTATCATATCGAAGAACATCTGTCACGTCAGTATCAGCAGCGCTTGTCGTCTATCCATGATGCTTTCGGGCGCATCAAGAGGGACCGCATATTGGGGAATATGCTTGACTCCTCGCCACTCAATGGGGAAATGCACTACCCATGGCAGGGTCGGCAGGTCTATGCCAAGGCAGAGATACTGCGCGCGCATGAGCTAGCAAGCAGTTTCATCGCACACATGAATCAGCTTATTCCTAGTCGGAGCTAGTCCCTAGGATTCTGAGGTTGCCAGCCCCCCGTTGGCACTTAGTGAACACGCCTCGTACCGAGTCAACACTGCAAATGCTGTCAAAATGGAGCTAACGGTCTCCTTCTCCTTGATATCTTTACAAAAGACCATTGACGGATGCCAAATGCCCTCTACTCTTAGCTTATCAAAGTAAGGGGGAACCGTGATGAAAAATATAACTAACAGCAAGCGTATGGAACTAGTTCTGGCGAGGCTGCGCAGCTACTGGGAAACTGAGGACCCGCGTCGAGTCGGTGGACTGACCGCGTCTCAGCTCTCGTTGCTGCTGTCGCTTTCTGAGCATCCTGGATGCCGCGTGCAGGACACTGCCCAACGGCTCGATTTGACTGCTCCGACCATCAGTATTGGAGTCCGCAGACTGGAAAACATGGGGCTGGTGCAGCGCGGTGCCGATCCCGATGATCAGCGTGCTGTCTGTCTGTATCTGTCGCCGCAGGGTAGAAAAATTGCTTCCAAGGCACGTTCTCTACGCGCAGCCAAACTAGACACGATGTTGTCCACACTGACAGTGAATGAGCAGGAGTCACTCCTTGGGATGCTGGAGAAGGTGGTTCCGAATACTGATTGAAGACACGTTACTGTAGCCTGTTGACAAGACCAAGGAGGTTACCGTGAACGCACGACCAATAATGCCAGGCATCACCCTCATGGGAGCGGTCGACTGGGACCGAAAATTGTTTGACTCGCTGATCCCGTTGCCTGAAGGGACCAGCTATAACGCGTATCTGGTGCGGGGTAGTGAGAAGACCGCGCTGGTCGACACTGTCGATCCGGCCAAGGTTGACGTCCTGATGGCTCAGCTCGACACTGTCCAGCGCCTGGATTACCTTGTTGCACAGCATGCCGAACAGGACCACAGCGGCTCCATCCCTGCCGTCCTTGCCCGGTATCCTGGGGCTGTGCTGGTAACAAATCCGAAGGCAAAGGAGTTGCTGCAGGAACACCTGGATATCCCGGACGATCGGTTCAAAACCGTTGCCGACGGTGAGACACTATCGCTGGGCAACAAGACCCTGCGATTCATCTACCTGCCATGGGTTCACTGGCCCGAAACGATGGGCACGTANNGAGCGCCACATCGTCATGCACGGCGCCAAACGCTACTATGCTGAGATCATGATGCCGTTCCGTGGTTTCATCGTGAAGAATCTGGACAAGCTGACAGGTCTGCAGATCGATATGATCGGTCCCAGCCATGGCCCCGTCTACAAGGAGCCGGCATTCATCCTCGACGCCTATCGTGAATGGGCAGGCGGCCCTCCGCACAACAAGGTCGTCATCCCCTTTATCTCCATGCATGGGAGCACGCTGAAGATGGTCGATCGCCTTACGGCGGCCTTGGCCGACCGCGGTGTTACCGTCGAACGGTTCGACCTGACGACTGCCGACCTCGGCGACATCGCCATGTCCCTCGTGGACGCCGCGACCATCGTCATCGGCACACCTGCCGTGTTGACCGGTCCGCATCCCAAGACCATCGAGATCGCTTACCTGGCAGGGGCTCTTCGTCCAAAGACGAAGTTCGTATCCATTATTGGATCATTTGGGTGGGGTCAGCGCATCATCGACGTTCTTGGCGGACTTATCGCGCCGCTGAAAGCCGAACTCCTCACACCCGTCCTCGCTAAGGGCGACCCTCGTGCCGCCGACATGCAGGCTATCGATGCGTTGGCGGACACGATTGCCGCCAAGCATCACGAGGCTGGTCTGCTCTAGATCCTGTTCTCTTTCCGTACGACAAACCCCCGGCCTTATGGCCGGGGGTTTGTCTTCATAGTACCTGTCAGGGTGACAGGCGTCCAATTACGCGAAGAGTTATTGCTAGATATTCAGAGGTTGCTATGGGTTGCTGGTCTTCACCGGTATCCACGTCGCTCCGCCATCCGTTGTCGTGAAGATCTTGCCGTTCTCGTTCAGGCCCCAGCCGGTCGTGGCATCGATGAAAGAATAGGTCCTGACGTCCGGATTGTTCGAAGCAGGGCCCAACGTCCAAGTGCCGCCACCGTCGGTGGTGCGGTACGACTGCATCACGTGGTTGCCGTCCTCCACAAAATCCAGCATGACAACACCAGTCTTCTTCTGTTCTCCAAAGAACACAGGAGGATACGCGTCGGCGTAGTAATTATTCGCAGGGGACAAGTTTTCATATGCAGCAGGGACAGGCAATGACCATAGTTTCCATGTTGTACCGCCGTTCGTCGTCTTGAACATCAGTACAAACGTATATGCACTGTAGGAGCATGTCACATATCCGGTTTGAGGCGTGGAGAACGTCATGCCGGTCGGATAGCCCGCTATTCCATTCATCGTTCCGGCTGCATCCGTCATGCCGGTGATATCCCGGACAAAGGAGAAGGTCTTGCCGCCGTCGGTCGTCCGGTACAGTGATTTTGCCATCTGTCCAGCCCCGGGTGTCCCAGTGATCATGAGGTAGCCGTTCGACGCGTCGGCGAAGCTGATCTTGACGCCGCCGATGTCACCTTTTTCCCAATCCAGCTTGGTAACGATATTGGTACTGTCCCAGGTCGAACCCTTGTCACTCGTACGGTAGACCACGATCTGTGGCTGATTGTCGGTGCCGGCATTGGTTGCCACGAACGCCGTCTGCCCGTCAAAAAAGCAAGTACCAATCGTCGCGGGGACCTGAACAGGGAGGGGCGTCTGAGAGATCGAAACGTCGGCCCATGTAGCTCCACCGTTTGCAGTCCTCAGGATTTGGCCATTTGTGCTTAGTGCCCACCCGGTGTTTTTATCTATCAACGTAATCTGTGAGAAGCTCTGAGGCTGGGTCATAACGGCTGCTCGTTTTGGCTTGGCGACAGCTGCCACGATCACGATCGCCACCGCCAGCACTGCCACGGCCGAAACAACAACTACTGTTCCTGTCTTCCTATTCACTGAAATCGCCTCCAGGCGTCTGTCGGAAGTCCGTTTGCATGGTGTTGTTCACCAGACATGTCACGTAAAGCTACCCATATGACCTATCTAAGACGTCTCATCGCCTCAAGAAGTTCCCGACCGTCCATACGACACGAGGGACAGCGGCCTGGGTACGCAGAACGGCCGCCTGTTATAGTCGTTGTGCGAAAACAGACGCTGGTCCGGTTACGTGGTCTTTGCTTGGTTTGCGACAGCGGCGGCAGCTCGCGCAGCAGCCTCAGGGTCGCCGAGGTAGGTATGGTTGATCGGTTTGAGGTGCTCGTCGAGCTGATACACGAGCGGGATGCCCGTCGGGATGTTCAGGTCGACGATGTCGTCATCGCTGATGCCGTCGAGGTACTTCACGAGAGCGCGGATCGAGTTGCCATGGGCGACGACGATAACCTTCCGCCCGGCCTTCACCGAAGGCGCGATCGTTTCTTCCCAGTATGGGACGAACCGGGCGACGGTGTC
>NZ_QXIU01000172.1:1897-3282 GCF_003570935.1 Candidatus Cryosericum odellii | reverse complement strand
GCCTTCGTTGCTCCGGTGTGTATCCCGGAAACCGAGAGCCATGATGAGTCCGCCGGGGACAATGACCCAGAAGGGCCACAGCCAGAATCCCAGGTCGATGTGAATGAATCTGGCGACCAGGATCCAGGCGCCCACGGCTAGAAGCAAGAGTCCAAGGGCTCTCGTGTTACGTTCGTGCTGTTCATTATTGTTCATCTCGTACCCCCTTGTGCAGGCTGCAAAAAGACCCGGGCTCAGGATCGTCATAAAGGGTGAGCTGGGTCATGCACTGTTCACTTCGCATACGGTAAGCAGGCTGATCAGGTTACAACGGGGTTTCCGCCTGCGCTGCCACAAGGGCTGAAGGCGAGATGAGGAGTGACGCGATCAAGTGAACTGTTTCGCATTGCCTCAGAGGTATTGACGTGTTTTTTTTGAAATTGTATACTTCTTAGTGGCAAGATACGACATGCCACAATTGTGTATGGAGGTCATCAGTGCTTACAGGTAAGGTAAAGTGGTTCAATGCAGAGAAGGGCTATGGTTTCATCACTCGTGACGACGGCGACAAGGACGTTTTTGTCCACTACAGTGCAATCATCGGCTCTGGCTTCAAGGCCCTCAAGGAGGGCGACCTTGTGGAGTTCGAGGTTGTGCAGGGCGACAAGGGCCCGCAGGCGAAGGACGTCCAGGTCAAGGTCTGATCACTGACACCTGAACCCAATCGAGTCCCCGGCGTGCGCCGGGGACTTTTCATTTTGCAGCCCGATAGTACGGATACCGATTGACATGGGTTTGCACCGCTCATATGCTATGTTGTGTTGGATGACATGCAGTGGGGAGAATGACACAATGGACATCAGGGAATTCTACGATTACTGCAAGGAGATCGCGAGCTACACCAGTGCGGCGGCGCTTGTCGAATGGGACATGAGGACCAAGATGCCTCCAAAGGCGGCACCAGACCGGTCGATGGTGGCAGGGAAGCTGGGGAGGACTGCTTTCGAGATGTCGACGTCTCCGCGAATGGCTGCCTTTGTCGAGTACTTCAACAGACCCGCAGTCGACCGGCAACTCAGCGAGGTCGACCGGAGAAACGTGGAGCTCGAGACGAAACAGTATCGGAAGATCTCAGCCATCCCTCCCGATAAGTACGAGAAGTTCACGGTGGCTTGCTCGAAAGGCGAGTACGCATGGCAGGAGGCAAAAGCCAAGTCCGATTTCGCGATGTTCCGTCCTTACCTCGAGGAAATCGTCGCGTACCAGAAGGAGTTTATCGAGTACTGCGGCTACGAGAAGAACAGGTACGACGTGCTGCTGGACGACTATGAGCCTTCCGTCACGACCGAAGACCTCAGGGTTATCATCGACGGCCTCAAGTCCGAGCTGGTGCCATTCATAAGACA
>NZ_QXIU01000172.1:0-1868 GCF_003570935.1 Candidatus Cryosericum odellii | reverse complement strand
CGCCGGCCGGATCGACGAGACGGCGCATCCTTTCACCACAGGCATTGGGTTCGGCGACGTCCGCGTGACGACCCACTACTACGAAGACAACGTCGCCTCAGCACTCTTCTCGACGATGCACGAGGGAGGGCATGCCCTTTATGAACAGGGCATTTCTGAGGAGTACCGATGGATGCCCATCCACAAGGGGGCTTCCATGGGCATTCACGAGTCACAGTCCAGGACCTGGGAGAACCTTGTCGGTCGTTCGGAAGCGTTCTGGAAGTACTACTATCCACGTTTTCAGAGCCGCTTTGCACAGTTTGAGGGTGTCCCTGTCGAGGACTTCTATCGGGCGATCAACGTTGCCGAACCATCGCTCATACGGACCGAGGCGGACGAGGTCACGTACAACCTGCATGTGATGCTCCGTTTCGAGATCGAGGAAGCTCTGATCAACGGGAAAGTCGAGGTGGCCGACCTTCCAGACCTCTGGAATGCCAAGATGAAAGAGTATCTCGGCGTCGAGGTTCCCGATGATGCCCACGGCGTCCTCCAAGACGTCCACTGGTCGGGGGGCCTGTTTGGATACTTCCCGTCGTACATGCTCGGGAATCTTTACGCTGCGCAATTCTTTGCCACGGCCAGGCAGGAGATCCCGGATCTCGATGGACAGATCGCGGCAGGTCACCTTGACATGTTGCGTGAATGGCAGAGGTCCAAGATTCACCAGTACGGCGCCCTGTACGATCCAAAGGATCTTGTCGTGCGGGTGACTGGCAAGCCGCTGGACTACCATTACTTCATGAGTGAGGTGAAAGAGAAGTATTCCAGGATCTACGGGATCGTGCCGTCGGAGAGCAAGTAGGGGGCAACGAGGGTCCTTCCTGACCACGCGCTGGATTCACATTCAATCGCTCCTGCATTCACTGGAATAACACACGAAATAGCGATAAGAAGACAACATGAATGTATATATTGCAACGTGGCACTTGCATCGGGGAAGATGCCCCATATACTGCTCTATGGCAAGATAGTACATGCCAAGTTTTATGGAGGTTTCAGTGCTTACAGGCAAAGTCAAGTGGTTCAATGCAGAGAAGGGTTATGGTTTCATCACTCGTGACGACGGCGACAAGGACGTTTTTGTCCACTACAGCGCCATCCTCGGTTCAGGTTTCAAGTCGCTGAAGGAAGGCGACGCGGTCGAATTTGAAGTCGTGCAAGGCGACAAGGGTCCGCAGGCCAAGGACGTTACGATCAAGTAGTCTTCCCCCTATACTGAACCCAATCAGCCCCCAGCGAAAGCTGGGGGCTTTCGTTTGTCCTATCCTCTTGACTATGACGCAACGTCATGGTATATGCTGCCATGGTACGGAAAGGAGCAAGGATGACCTACACGATAGGGAAGGTGGCACACCATAGCAGCTATGGACAAAGGAGAAACGATGGACACGACAACAATGTTTGACGCGTTCGATGAGCACGCTCTCGAGGAGCATCGGACGAAGTACGCGGAAGAAGCACAACGCAAGTGGGGAGCCACTGATGCCTGGGCCGAATCACAGAGGAAGACCTCGGCGTACACGAAGGAAGACTGGAAGCGCATCCAGCAGGAAGGTGCAGAGATCAGAGAAGGCTTGGCGGCTCTCATGGGCCGCAGTCCCTCCGACCCGGACGTACAGGCTCAGGTGAAGCGCTTTCACGAGTACATGAGCACCAACTTCTACGCCTGCTCGCTCGAGATGCTGTCCGGTCTCGGTGACATGTATGTGAGCGACCCTCGCTTCACTGCGACATACGACAAAGTAAAACCAGGACTGGCCCTGTTCATCCGTGACGCTATCAAGATCTACTGCACGGCCAACGGCGCGTAGGATCGACGAAGC
>NZ_QXIU01000171.1 GCF_003570935.1 Candidatus Cryosericum odellii | reverse complement strand
ACGGCGCGTAGGATCGACGAAGCACTGGACCAATAACGATCGCCCCGGCTGTGTGCCGGGGCGCGCTTTCTGCAACGATAGAACAGACTAGATGAAGAAGTTGATATGACCTTGGTCAGCGTCGCCCAGCATGGTCGCCACACCGCCTTCTTCAATGCCGTCGATGAGCTCTTCGCGGTGGATTCCCATAAGGTTCATCGACATCGTGCAAGCGATGAATGTGCCGCCGCCATCGAGGACAGACCGCATCATTGCCTCGACAGGCGTCACGTTGTACTTCTTCATGAGGCCCAGGATCATGCCGGTACCCATACCCATCATGTGCATCTTGCTCAAGATGAGGTGCGTGGCACCACGCGGCATCATCATGCCAAACATCCGTTCGATAAATGTCTTCTTGATGCGCACGTTCTCATCTTTGCGCAGGACGTTCAGGCCCCAGAAGGTGAAGAACATGCTGATCTTCTTGCCCATAGCTTGGGCGCCGTTCGCGATGATGAACGCCGCGATGACCTTGTCCAGGTCGTTACTGAACACGATGATGGTCGCGTGGTCGTCCGCCTTGCCTGGGACGACAACGACTCCTGCTGTGGCGGCAGCCTGAGCGGGCTTCCGCAGTGTCGCCGTAACTAGCTTTCCACGCTGGCGGTCCACCACTTCCAGGCCCTGTGCCTGGGCAAAGGCTGCGACGTCGGCGTAGAAACCGGGGTCCGAGGCGGTGACCTTGATCATGTCACCCGGCCCTGTCGTTGCGAGCGCTTCTTTCAACTTGAGCAGCGGCCCCGGGCACTGAAGGCCACAGGCATCGATCTCGACGGTTTTGGCCGAAGCTGGGGCGCGTGGTGCCAGCAATTCTGTTTTTGTAGCGCACGGCCCGCTTGTGCAGGTCTGCTGATCGTCCGCCTCGCGTTCGAGCCGTGTCGGCTGTTCTTCGATACCGTGTGTCACAGAAGCCTCCCAGCTTGTATAGCCACCGGTCAGGTTGGCGACCTGGAACCCGTTCTGGACCAGGATTCTCTGCGCCACGTACCCACGCAGTCCGACCTTGCAGTAGGTAAGGATGATCTTTGCTCCCGTGGGCAACTCGCCGATACGGTTGCGCAGTTCGGGAAGTGGAATGGTCAGTGCGCCGGGAATGATGCCACAGGACGTCTCTTCCGGTTCACGCACGTCCAAGAGAACGGCTCCCTTGGCGAGTTCCTCGGTCAGATGGTCAGGTGTCACGACGGGTGCCAGGTTCTCGAGGTCGTTCTGGGCCACAAAGCCAGCCATGTTCACTGGATCCTTGGCACTGCCATAAGGTGGAGCATAGGCAAGTTCGAGGTCAGTGAGGTCGTCGACGGTAGCGCCCAGACGCATGGCTGTGGCCAGGACGTCGATGCGTTTGTCCACGCCGTCGTAGCCGGCGGCCTGAGCGCCGAACAACTTGCCCTCGGGGCTGTAGAGCAGTTTGATATGGACTGGCGTGCTCCCCGGGTAGTATCCGGCGTGTGAACCCGGATGGATGGTGATGGACCGGAAAGGGATACCCATTTTTGTCAACAGAGCCGCGCTGGCGCCGGTGGCTCCTGCTGCCAGGTCGAAGACCTTGACGATCGACGTGCCCTGTGTTCCTTTGTAGATATCATCTCTGCCTGCGATGTTGTTGGCAGCAATGCGTGCTTGCCGGTTCGCCGGGCCTGCCAGCGGGATGAGCGCCTTGCTCTTCGTGACGAAGTGTTCGACCTCGATGACGTCACCGATGGCATAGATATCGGGGTCACTGGTGCGGAGGTGCTCGTCCACCAGGACGCCGTGGGAGGTGCCAATCGTAAGTCCAGCGTGTTCGGCTATCTGCGTGTTTGGTCGTACGCCGATGGCGAGGATGACCATATCTGCTGCAAGCTGTGTCCCGCTGGTCAGGGTTACCATCAGTGTGCCGTCCACGTTCTTCGCAAACGACTTGACTCCATCACCCAGGTGCAGGTCGACACCATGCATCTGCAGTTCCTGATGAGCGTAGGCAGCGATGTCGGGGTCGAGGAACGCCAGCACCTGCGGCAGCATCTCGACCAGTGCGACGTCGACCTTCTGCTCCCTCAGGTTCTCTGCGACTTCGACGCCGATGAAACCCCCTCCGACGACGACGGCTTTCCTGGCACCAGCATGGACGGCCTGGATGATACGGTCCATATCAGGGATGGTCCAGAGTGAATAGATGCCCTCACTGTCGATGCCCGGGATGGGTGGGCGCAGGGGAGAGCCGCCGGGAGACAGGACGAGCTTGTCATACCGGTCGGTCATCTCGGTGCCGGTGGCGAGTTCTTTTACAGTGACCGTGTGTGCTTGCCGATCAATACTGGTTACCTCATGCCCCGTCAGGAAGTCGATATTGAACCGCTCCTTCATTGACGCAGGTGTCTGGACAAGCAGCTGGCTGCGATCTGTAATGACATTGCCTATGTGATAAGGAAGCCCGCAATTGGCGAAACTGATGTAGTCTCCTTTTTCGTAAACGACGATTTCCGCCTTCTCGTCGAGGCGGCGCAGGCGCGCTGCAGCCGAAGCTCCCCCAGCGTTTCCACCAACAATAATGACTCTCACGTATTCCTCCTGTTTTCTTGTGTTCTTCGTCACATAACCTCAATACCGTCACGCACATACCAGGATTCCATGAAACAATACTCAATAAGTTTGTGACCATATATCACAAAGTCAATGCTACAAATTGACAACAACGTGTGGGCGCACAATAGACTCTTGTATGAGGGAGTCGCCTTCGCCATACTGAAGTCATGACAGAGAACAGCATGGGCAAAGTATTCGTGCACGCAGGCCAACCGTTTTATGGCCGAGAAGAATTGTTCGCATGACGCACCTTGACATCGTCTGGCATCCTGAGATGTTCCACGGCCGCGGATGGCGACCCAGCGGATTTGACGGGTGGTATTTCAAGGTCGTCGACCCCTCCGAGCGGCACGTGTGGGCAATCATACCGGGCATCTGGATGGACCGCGACCCGGCCAAGCAGTACTGCTTCATCCAGTTCCTCGATGGACGGACAGGCCGCACGACGATGCACCGCTATCCTGCCCAGCAATTCTGGTCCTCGCGCGAGCGCTTTGACGTCGCGGTCGGCCGAAGCCGCTTCAGCCTGACATCCATGCATGTGGACATCGATGATCCGGACCTGCACCTGAAAGGAGACCTGCAATTCTCACAATCGCAAGGGTGGCCGATTCGCCCGTGGGCACCAGGGGCTATGGGGCCTTTTGCTTTCCTGCCGTTTCTCGAGGGGTATCACGCCGTTACGAACGTCGACCCTCGCATCGTCGGTTCTCTCTCCGAGGGCGGCGATGAGATGGACTTCACCGGAGGACGGGCCTACATGGAGCGGGACTGGGG
>NZ_QXIU01000170.1 GCF_003570935.1 Candidatus Cryosericum odellii | reverse complement strand
AATGACTCGGAGATGACGCGGAGAGGGACCATCGAACGACTGTTCTTGATGTACGGAGCAGCGTCCAGCGCAACGATCTTGCCGTTGATGACCCCTGTTGCATTCTCGATTTGAAGGATAATAGCGGTGCTCCTGAGAGTGATCGTGATGCTCCCCGTCAGAGAGAGCCACTTGACCGTCGAACCAAAGGTCTCGGCGATGAAGCGGATCGGAACAAAGGTGCGGCCGGCGACGATTTCAGGTGCAGCGTCGACCTTGGTGGCGTGACCATCAACCGTCACAATGTCGCTGCCAATAGTCAGGACGACAACCCTCTTCGGCACAACAGGCACGACAGGGACCTTCACGATCGTCACGGCTCCGGCGGCGTTGATCTTGACTGTGACCGTCGTCGTCAGGCCGGCAGCGTGAGCAGAAACAGTGCCGGTTTCAGCTGTTCTGTATGTCAGAAGACCCTGTGCCGGCGCAACGCTGAAAACAGCAGCGACACGAAGTGTATCTGTCCAGACTGCCTGCGTCGTATAATCCAGGTTACCATACGCCTTACCCGCGCCAATAGCCCCAAACTGCTGCTGACCAGTTACCTTGAGACGGGCAGGAACGAGACCCACGGCAAGCCTGGTGATCGTCTGCGGAGAAATAGGAATGACCACAAACGAACCGGTGTATATACCATGGCTGGCAGTGACCAGCACGACCCCTGAATCCCTCATTGCCGTCACCAATCCACCAGCATTGACAGTTACGATTGCTGGCAGGCTGGACGTCCATGTAGCAGTGACAATAGCGCCAGTGGGATCAACGGCGACCAGCTGAACAGTCTTGCCCATTTCAACTAAAACCGGCGAAGTCAGTCCACCAAGAGTGTGAATGGTGAGCGTGGCAGCGATGGCAGTCGTGCCGGTTGTAAGCTTCCTGCCATTGCCCACAGTGCCGGCGACCCTCTGCGTCAACATAATCGCTGAGGCGGTGGCATTGGTTGCGATAATGTTGGCGCCAGCCACTGCGTTTATGGCATCTATCAACCGAGTGGTAACCGTTGTGAGGGTGTCGCCCGCCACCACCGTATAGGATGCAGTGTAGGATGCTCCGGTAGTATCCTGCCATGTGGCGCTTGCCACGTTCCCGGCAGTAATGGCACCAGCGAGTGTCAAGAAAGCTACCGCTGGAACTTCTGCAACTACCCAGACCATGGAGACATCAAGGACGTCGAGAGCTTTCAGCAACGCAGTACTGGCGAATGTAACAGTGTGGCTGCCGGCAATCTTCCAGGTCACATCAGTGGAGGAGGTAGTGCCAACAGTCTTCTTGATAGCAGGACCAATGGTGCCGACAGCAGCAGTCGTCACATGGACCTGTGCCAGCGTTGTCGGGGTGTTACAGGAAATGATCGTGCCGGCGCCATTCCTCGTGGCAGCAGCAACAGTAATGCTATCGCCGGGAACGAACGTGTAGCCGCCACCGAAAGTGATCGACTGGTCCCCGGACACAGCCCAGAGTGGATCGGTGGACGTCGCCGCAGTAGCTCGAAGAACGCTGACATTGGGTGTTGCGCCAAACCTGCCGGCGTCTGTCCTGGTCACATCGACAACAGCGTGAATGCCGTCAGTGATACTTGCGACAGTACCAACAGCATCAACGGGCGTTGGGCCCCTGGCATCAACGCCGCCGACAAAGTTGCCGGATGGCGTCACGGTCAGCGTCACATCTGCCCTTGCCGAACGGGCGCCGACGCCTGCGAACAGGCTGAGCACCATGGCTAGAGCAACGAATACAGACAGGGACTTCTTCATCAGGTAATCTCCTTTGCGACATGATCGAGTACTTCTTCTACCATGTAGTATACACAAAGTGTGCCAACCGGTTCACTGACGTCCTGCCTGCCTTTCTGTGACTGACTGGTGAGGAACCACGAATGATGCAAGGATGGATTCCCGTCCCCGACAGAAACATTCGGGGATGACGTTCCTTCGCCGAAAGCACCCCTCAGAAGCGCCCCTCGTATTGAACTAACATACTCGGGGGCATTGGAAAGAAATGCTCGGGGGGGAATGACGGAGAGGGAGGGTATGACGGAGCACCGCGGGAATGACGGAGGCAGCCAGGATCTTCGACACCCCGCAGCCTACGGCATGAACTGGATAGTCGCAGTCCGCGTCGCTGCATTCCACGCCACGTCCGCTCCGAAAGCCTCAGCGACAAACCGCAGAGGTACAAAGGTGCGTCCCGCAACAATAGCGGGCGCGACGTCCAGCGTCACGGTCTTGCCATTCATGGTGGCACGGCTGCTGCCGATCGTCATGATCATCAGCAGGGGTCCGTGGTTCGGGGTCCCCTTCGTCTCGACGAGCACGCGGCACGTCGATGCGTCCCACGTGATCGCAGCGCCGAACGCCTCGCCGATGAACCGCATCGGGACCATCGTACGGCTGCCGGCCTTATCGATATAGGGTGCAGCATCCAGCATCACCGTTCCCCCACCCACCATGGCCACCAGCTTCCCGACTGTCAGAACGATACGCACCGAGGCAGCAGCGGCAATGTTGAAGCGAAGCGTGACCACCTGGTCTCCGCCGTTGGTCACGACCTTGAGCAGGCTCTGGTATGGTCCTTTGCTCAAGCTGTCGCCTTCGACGCGGACGGTCACCGCCCCGTTGCCCGTGCCGGTCTGCGGGGTCACCGTAACATAGCCGGGAACATTCTCGAGGCTCCAGTCCAGGGCGCCCGCTCCCAGGTTGGTGATGGCGAACGTCGCCGAGCGTGCCTGGTTGACTGGGATGCTGCCAAGGTCCAGGGCCGCCGGCCCTACTGCTGCGACGGGCGCACTGAGGTCGACACGTACAAGAGCGCCCGTGGTTCCACCGACCAGCAGGGTCGTTGCCGAACAGGTCATGGTCAATGCCGACGTGACGCCGGCGCCTTGGGCAACGTCCCACCATGCCTTGGCCGAACTGTTCCAGCGAAGCACGCCGCGCTCGGCAGTACCGACCAGAACAGTGCCCGCCGGCAGAACCACCAGCGACGTCACTGTGCCGGGGCTGGGCAGGTTGGCCCAGTGAGCGCCCGCGTCCGTCGTCATCGCCACTCCGCTGCCCCCTGCGGCGAACAGCGTCCTGGTAGTGGTATCCCATGCAAGCGAAGAAACATTCACGAGGGGGCAGGGTGTCCTGGCATACGAAGTCCCGTTGTTGGCGGAGACGAACACCCCCGCATCCTGTGAGGAGACGGCGATGCGGTCGCCGTCCATGCGCATGACATCGGTCACAAGGGACGATGCGATGCCCTCACCCACCGACATCCACGTCACCCCACGGTCGGTCGAGTAGTTCAGGCCCGTGCAGAGCGATGCGATGAACAGCGCGTCGGGGTCCCGAAGGTCCTGCACGACGCGTGCCACACGCGTGCAACCCAGCGTCGTGACATGGTCGAACGACGTTCCTTCGCCCTTCACCAGCCACAGGCCGTCGCCGTCGGTACCGATAAGCCACCGGTCGGGCTCAAGGACCGCGACGCTGGTGATTCTCATCAGGTCTAGCTGGGCAGGCAGCTTGCGGAAGACGGTCGACGTACCCGACATGCTGTAGATGCCGGCGTTCTGCGTCGCCACGACGACCGTCGGCGTTGCCCCGCCCAGCATGCCGATAGCGGTCACGGCCGCAGGAAAGGTTTTGAGCGTGATGAACCCTGCGCTCGACTGGGCGCTCGCCACAGGCGCAGCAATGCCGGCCACAATCATCGTGCAGATGGTCAGGAAGGCAACCAGGCGCAGGATTCTACAGGTGCAGCTTCTTCTCATCGTATCACCCCAAACAGCGTCAGTGCCCGCACAATGAAGAACCCCGCGAGGGCAACAAAGAGAACGGCCGTGGCCGCCTTGACGGGCGCCGCATTCCTCTTGAGCCACGTGACCAGATGGTCGCTGGTGACGCCAAGCTCTGCAATGACGGTGATCAGGACGAGCGGCAGAATGAACAGAAGGTTGTACACGACAAGGAGCAGCACTGCTCTCTGCTTGAGGACACTCTGGCTGAAGATGAGCACAATGGTCGGCAGGTACGTTTGCCCAGTGCACATGAACTCGAACAGCGACACAGGAAACGCGACGAGGAAGGCGCTGGTAGCAACGAACCCTGTGCGCGCCTGATCGCGGATGAGCCGGTGGATCATGCTCTTGTTCCGCTCCGGCAACTGCAGCGTCATGTCGCCCAGGTCGCCGTGCCGCGCATGCCAGGCGTCCCGCACCGACAGCACGGCGATCACCCCGGCGAAGATGCCGATTGCGAGGTAGAACCACTTGCTGAGTGCGAAGAACCACGTCGCGCGCGACACCAGCTGATATAGGCCAAGGCCTGCTGCAAGATAGGCAATAAACACGCCCAGGGCGAACGCCAGGCCGACAAACAGGATGTCTCGCCTGGACTTGGACCGCATGATGAGGTAGCTGATGAAGAAGATGAGGGTCGCGAACGCGCAGGGGTTGATGCCATCCAGGAGCCCCGCTCCGATGACCGTCAGGACACTGAACGTCTTGAAGGCATCGGTGGGCTCGCTCCCGCCGCTCTTCTCAGCCGCTCCTTCAGCGTCCATCAAGTGCTGGCGCAGTGCAGGAGTGGAGGACTTCAGCGCCTGCTCCAGTCCGGTCTTGATGGCAGACTCCCTGAGGAACACCTTGTCGCCAACGAAAATGGTCGGTGCGATTCCACGCTGCGCGTCGGGCACTCCATAGGAGGTGTCGAGCGCTGAGCGCACCTTGGCCCCGGTGCTGTCCAGTGCGTCCACCTTCTTGTAGACGTAGAAGTCATACGTCCTGGAGAGCGTGCCCAGATACTGCTCGACCGCCTGGCACTCGCTGCACCCTTCGGTGTAGTAGTAGATGATTGGCGTACTGTCCGCGTGTGCTGGCGCAGTCGGCACGGCAGCGTGCACGATGGGCGTTGCGACGACACCACACACCAGCGCCACGAGGGAGACGACAGCCAGATACCTCAGGAGACGGAACCGGTTCACTGGGCGCCTGCCAGCTGTTGCAGGGACTGGTACACGCTACTGTTCTCATCGGAACCGCCGCTGTACCGCACCATATGGGCCTCGTCAAGGATAACGGCATACGGCGTCAACGTCTGATGGACCGAGCGCGCCAACTCTGAGTTGGGATCGGAGATGAGGATAGCGCCCGACGGGGCTTCCTGCGCGAACCGCTTGACAGGGTCAAGCTGGGCGTCACCAACAACGAAGACGACCGGCGTGATATCGAATTTGCGCGCCACAACCGTGTTGAGCAGACTCATGGTCGCTCCGAAACAGGAACCGCAGGTCGGCTGGGTAAACAGCACCAGCACCTTCTTGCCGGCGAGCTGTCCCAGGCTAAACTGGGCTCCGCTCCAAGTTCGAGCCGTGAAGTACGGGAAGGGGAAGCCCACCTGCAGCCCCGGGGATTTCACCTGAGCCATGAAGCGGTCGAAACCCTTCTGCCCCATATCCCGAAGGTACACCGACGTAGCGAGGTTGCGCACCAGCGCCCCGATCGGCTCGGTCAGTGCTCCGCCGCCTGGCGGCTCAAATCCTTCGGCGGCCGTCAGCACCTGAAAGAACGACATACCCTTCCATCCGTCGAGATATGAGGCAGTGGACTTCGCAGCCCCGACCAGCTTGCGTGGGAACAGGATGCGCACCTGCTGTATCGTCATACTGGGATCGACGGTGACCCCTACGCTCAGCGACCCTGGCTGGAGCAGGAACCGTGAAAAACCGCTGGCTGCCAACGGATTGGCAATCGTTGTCATGTAGAGGGTTTCCGATGTGCCACTCTCCTCCGTTGACGCTACCCACGCCTCAAACGGCCGGTCGCCCGATACGGCGCTTGGAAGGTCGTCTGCACGCTTCACGATCCCCTCCGGGATCAGCGCCCGGAGACTTGCTGCGGGGCTCACCGCACTCCTTGCCAGCACAACAGCACCGGTCCACGCGGCTACAACCACCAGCACGCCGACGACGAGCCACACGGCGATGCGAGGATAGATTCCCGCCTTCGCCGAGAGCACCCCTCGGATACAACAACATCCTCGGGGGGGAATGACGGAGGCACGGGGAATGACGGAGGGGGCGCGGGAATGACGGAGGGCGATGTTACTTCTTCCGCTTAACCACTCTGTGCACCGCCGCCTCGATGTCCGTGTGGCGGCAGCCGAAGGCAGTCAGCAGTTCGTCCGGCGTGCCGGATTCGCCAAAACGGTCCTTGATGCCGACGAATTCCATGGGCACGGGGCAGTCCTGGACGAGCACCTCAGCCACGGCAGAGCCGAACCCGCCCATGACCTGGTGCTCCTCCGCGGTGACAACGGCACCCGTCTCGCGGGCAGCCTTCAGCAGCAACTCGCGGTCGATGGGCTTGATGGTGTGGATGTCCAGCACACGGGCATGGATGCCCTGCTTCTTCAGCTCCTCGTGGGCAAGCAGCGCCTCGTAGACCATGTAGCCGGTCGCGGCAATCGTGATATCATCACCATCTTCGAACGTGATGCCCTTGCCGATTTCGAACAGCGTCGCATCGTCGGTGAGAATCGGCACCGACTCCCGACCCAGCCGGATGAATGCCGGACCCTGCATGGCGGCGACTGCCAGGGTGGCCTTGCGGGCCTCGTTCACGTCGCACGGGTTGATGACGGTCATGTGCGGCAGCATCCTCATGATGCCCAAGTCTTCCAGCGCCTGATGGGTCGCCCCGTCAGGACCAACACTGATGCCGCCGTGTGCGCCGACGATCTTCACGTTCAGCTCGGCATAGGCGACGGTGACCCGTATCTGGTCGAGCGCCCGGTCGACCATGAACGTGCCGTAGGTCGACGTGAACGGGACCTTGCCCATCAATGACAGCCCACCAGCGATGCCGACCATGTCCGCCTCGGCGATGCCGCAGTCGATGAACCGGTCCGGGAACTCCTTCTGGAAACGGTCACTCGTCGTGGACTTGGCGAGGTCGGCGTCGAGCACGAACACGCGCGGGTCCTCCTTACCCAGGATCAGCAGGCCATCCGAGTAGCCGAAGCGCGTGGCCTTGCCTTCGAGGGTGCCGCTAACGTCCTTGTGTGCAGTCACCATGTCACTCACCCTCCTGTGCATCCAGCTCGCTTATGGCCTGGGCCAGCTCGTCCTGCGACGGCGCCTTGCCATGCCAGCCAACAACGTTCTCCATGAACGAGACGCCCTTGCCTTTGATCGTATGCGCAACAATGGCGGTAGGCTGTCCCTTGACCGTTTTCGCCTCGTCCAGCGCGTTTACGCACTGCTCCATATCGTTGCCGTCGATACTGATGACATGCCAGTTGAACGCGCGCAGCTTGGCGGCGACGTCATCGATGCACATGACCTCGGAACACTTGCCGTCGATCTGGAGGCCGTTGTTGTCGACGATAGCGCACAGGTTGTCCAGCTTGAAGTGCGCACCCGCCATCAGTGCTTCCCAGATCTGGCCCTCCTGGATCTCTCCGTCACCGGTGAGACAGTAGGCACGGACCGGCAGCTTGTCGTACCGGGCGGCATATGCTGCACCCACGGCGATGGAGAGCCCCTGGCCAAGCGAGCCGCCCGATGTCTCGACACCGGGCGGGCTCCCCTTCTTGGGGTGTCCCTGCAGGCGTGAGCCGAACTTGCGCAACGTCATGAGCTCTTCCCTGGGGAAGAAGCCCTTGTAGGCCAGCAGTGTGTACAGCAGTGGCGCGATGTGACCCTTGGACCAGAAGATGCGGTCGCGGTTCGGGTCAGTGGGCGTCGCCAGGTTGGCTGTCCGGAAATAGAGAGCCGTCATGATGTCGGCGGCCGACAGCGAGCCACCCGGATGCCCCGACCCCGCGGCCGTGATGGAGCGCAGCGTGTCCTTGCGGATCTCCGTCGCAAGATGCTTCAGCTCCTGGATGGTCAGCAGTGTTTCCATGGTTGCTTGTTCGCTCCTACTTCAGTTCGGCCAAGGCTGTGCGGATACGGCCGAGCGCTATGGCGATGTTCTCGCGCGACGTAGCGTAGGAGAAGCGGAGGTAACCTTCGCCAAACGAGCCGAAGCTGCTCCCGGCCAGGCAGGCGACACCGGCGTTGTACAGCAGATAGTCAGCGATCTCCTGCGATGAACGGTTGAAGCTCTTGACATTGGGAAAGACATAGAAGGCTCCGTGTGGCCTCCGGCAGGTAACACCGGGGATGGCGTTGAGCCCATCGACAATGATCTCGCGGCGGGCCAGGAACTCCTGTCGCATGGTCTCCACATCATCCTGCGGGCCGGTCAGGGCTTCGATACCGGCAATCTGGGTGAACGTGGCTGTGCACGACGCCGTGTTGGCGACGACTTTGGCCATCCAGTCGATGAGTTCACGCGGGCCGGCTGCGTAGCCCAGGCGCCACCCGGTCATCGCGTAGGTCTTGGACATGCCGTCCATGATGATCGTGCGTTCCTTCATCCCGGGGAGAGAGGCGATAGAAAAGTGCTCACCCTCGAACACCAGACGCGAGTAGATCTCGTCCGACAGGACATAGAAGTCGTACTTCTTGGCCATCTCGGCGACCAGCTCCAGGTCCTCGCGGGCAATGATGCCGCCCGTGGGGTTCGCGGGCGAGTTGATGACGACAAGCTTGGTGCGCGGCGAGACCAGCTTGACAAACGTGTCGCGGTCGAAGCCAAAGTCCTTCTCCTCGAGGATCGGGAGTGGCAGGGCCTTGGCGCCGGACATGTTGATACAGGACTCGTAGACGGGATACGTGGGATTGGGGTAGATCGCCTCATCGCCGTCCTCGAGCAGGGTCATGCACGCCGAGTAGAGAATGTCCTTGGCACCGGGGGTGACCAGCACCTCTTCAGCCGTGACCGGAAGGCCACGGGTCCTGCTGATGTACTCCGCGATCGCCTTGCGGAAGTCCATCCGGCCCATGGTGGGCGCGTAGTGCGTATAGTTCTCCTCGATCGCCCGCATACCGGCCTGCTTGATGTTCTCGGGGGTATTGAAGTCGGGTTCACCGATCTGCATATAGATCATGCTCTTGCCCTGACGCTCCAGTTCCTGCGCCTTGGCCATGACGACGAAGGCTCCCTCGCCACCAGCCATCTGCACACGTTTCGTTACCTTCAGCATGTCATCTACCTCCCTGCAGACTATTCAGCGCTCACGCGCGATTGTACGTTTGGCTATTTGTCGTGTTTGTGTCCAGCGTTGGGCTGCATGAACGGCCGCTTGACCACGACGCCTGACTCAGCCTTTCCGCGAATCGGGATATACACCGTATCGCCAACCTTGACGGCGTCCTTTGCGACCATGCACAGGGCATAGGAACCACCCAGGGTCGGACAGTAGTTGCCGCTGGTCACGTAGCCGATCTTGACGGGCGCTGCCGGATCGCCTGCCAAGCAGTCGAACCCGTTGCGAGGGATGGCCCTGCTGTTCATCTTCACGCCGATCCACTTGCGCGGGACACCCTTCTCTTTCATGGCCAGCAGTGCGGGCTTGCCGACGAAGTCATGGTCCCAGCTGATCACGAAGTTCTGCCCGGATTCGAGTGGCGCTATCGTGTTGTCAAGGTCATGGCCATACAACCAGTAGCACACCTCGAAGCGCAGCGTATCACGCGCGCCCAGTCCGTTGGGGACGAGACCGAACGGCTTGCCGGCGTCCAGGATAGCATTCCACAGATAGGATGCTTCTGCCGGAGCAAAGTAGATCTCATACCCGTCTTCACCCGTGTAACCGGTGCGCGACACGATGCACTTGCGGCCGGCAACCATGGTCTCCAGGAACTGGAAGTACTTCAGGCTCACGATGTCCGCGGGGGTCATGCCCTTCAGGATATCCTCGGCCTTCGGTCCCTGCAGCGCTATTTCGGCATACTTGGCCGTCGCTCCGGTGATGGTGATGTCGCCCTGTTTGTGATCCGTGACCCATGCAAGGTCCTTGTCGT
>NZ_QXIU01000017.1 GCF_003570935.1 Candidatus Cryosericum odellii | reverse complement strand
CAGCCCCTGGAAGCACTGTCCAAAATGTCGTTCCAAGTTCTGGAAGCCTTCTTTCGGCTGTCGCACGGCCTGATGGCCCCTGGCATGGCTGACCACATGAACGGAGTCCTGCGGCAACCCTTCCTCTCGGACACGGGTTTTACGCTGTATCAGGCACGCCTCGGGCAGGAGGTGAGGCCTCCGATGTTCTCGGTGCCGCCTCTCGATCCTCCCGCTTCAGTCGCACCACCCGTGTGACACCAGAAAACCAATATGATTGCGACTGACGCTCAGAGCCAACCCTGGTGGAAACGGGGCGTCATTTATCACTGCTATGTCCGCAGTTTCATGGACAGCAACGGCGATGGCATCGGAGACCTTCCTGGTCTGACCAGCAAGCTGGACGTCCTGCGGGACGGTACGCCCTCTTCCCTTGGCATCGAGGGCCTGTGGTTGTCGCCCGTCTACCCGTCGCCCAACCGCGATTTCGGATACGACATCAGCGACTACCGCTCGATTGACCCCATGTATGGTACGATGGAAGACTTCGACCGCCTCGTGGCCGGTGCCTGTGCACGGGGTCTTCACCTCATCATGGACCTTGTCGTCAATCACAGTTCGACCGAGCACACCTGGTTCAAACAGGCACGCACGTCCCGCGAGAACCCATTCCACGACTACTACCTCTGGAGCGATGGAGCCAATGGCAGACCCCCCAACAACTGGGGCTCGACATTCGGAGGCTCGGCCTGGGAATGGAACGAACAGACCTATGAGTTTTACCTGCACAGCTTCCTCAAGGAACAGGCGGACCTGAACTGGCGCAACCCCCGGCTTCGTGAAGAGATCCACGACATCATGCGGTTCTGGATGGACCGGGGTGTCGACGGCTTCCGTCTCGACGTCGCCAATTACTACGTCAAGGACGCCATGCTTCGGGGCAACTCTCACGAGTTTGTCATTGCTCAGCCCATGCCCGGCAACCCTTCGAAGACGCTGTTCATCCCGATGTCGCGCGAGGTGTACGACCACACCGTGGATCAGCCGGAGACGCACGACGCCCTGCGGGAAATGCGCGGCGTCATTGACGAGAAGCCCGGGCACATGATGGTGGGTGAGATCGCACAGCGCACGCAGGGTCAGGTGCTGTCCTATTACGGGGATGGCAACAGTGAGCTGAACCTGGTGTTCAATTTCTTCTTCTTCGTTCGACATTTCCGGGCGAAGGACTTCCGCGACATCATCCAGCAAACCCTCGACCTGCTGCCCGAGGGCGCCTGGCCCGCCTGGGTCCTGAGCAACCATGACGTCGTGCGTGCGGTATCGCGCTACCATCTCACACCGCCGATGACGAAGAGCATGATAGGACTCCTTCTTACGCTCAAGGGGACCCCGTTCCTCTACAATGGAGAGGAATTGGGGCTTGCAAACACGCCGCTCCCGAAGAGACTCCTTCAGGACCCTGTGGGCAAGAAATACTGGCCCTTGCCGGTCGGCCGGGACGGCGAACGCACGCCGATGCCGTGGAATGCGACACCCGACCGCGGCTTCACCACGGGAACCCCGTGGCTGCCCGTCAGCGCACCAGCCATGTCGTACAGTACAGAGTCGGCAGACCCGACGTCGGTGCTGAACTTCACGAGACGGCTCAGCTGGTTCAGGTCGCACCATTCCGCGTTAAATGCAGGCGATCTGTCAATCGTTGCCGGTCCGTCGGACACCTGCCTCTGCTTCACGCGCAGATCCTCAGTAGAACACCTGACGATTACGATTAACCTGTCCGACCAGACCGTCGCGATCCCACGGGGCAGCTTCACGTCAGACCAGATTTCCCTGTTCACCACAGAGGAGCAGCCATCCACGGACAGTCTGGCTCCCTGGGAGGTCAGGATAGCGGCTGCTCTGGCATAACCCAGAGGACGGGTGGTCAGTTCGCTACGTGAGAGCTCTTCCGTCCAGTGATATCCCGGCCAATGATCACAACCATGTCAGGACTCCCTTCCGTCCTGACCAGCGCACCGCTGACTTCAACCTGTCGGACCGAACCCGAGACGTTCTGGACGTCAAAAACCTCAAGTGACTCGGGTCCTCCGAGCAGCAGCCGGTCAAAGAACGCCACGCCACGACTGCGATCAGCAGGCTCGATAACATCGACCACGTCCCGGCCGGCGAGCGAAGGTGCAGGCACGCCAAGGAACTCGCACAAGCGGGCATTCGCCAGGATGATATGCCTGTCCAGACTGACCATGCAGATGTGCTCGGACGACCTGTTCAGGAACGCATCCAACTGCTCCCGACTCTTCTTGAGTTCCAGTTCGTTCCTGCGCATCTCGGTGATGTCAAACCCGATGCCGACCACGCTGGCGACAGAGCCACGGATGTCGAAGACCGGCATCTTGACCACGTGGAGCTTGATGTGGCTGTCGCCGTGAATCTCGTCGTAGTCACGCTCCCAGCGGCGTCCCGTGGCAATAACGGTGTTGTCCGTCTGCTCGAACTCCGTCGCCCGCTCGGGCTCGTACAGCTCCCGGTCCGTGTGCCCCAGCAGATGGCTGAGCGAGTTGTCATTCCACGTCGGCCTGGCAGGGTTGTACTGCGCCCACATCAGGTTCGCCGCCTGATACCGGTGATCGAGCGTTTTGAGCCAGATGGCCGCTGGAAGGTTGTCCATCAGGATGCGGGCGAACGCCCGTGATTCCTCCAGTGCTTCCATGCTCTCCTGCCGGGCAAGAAACCTCTGCTGGAGAATGAGGGCACGGACCGCTGCCCAGATCAGAGCGCCGCTGACGATGATGGCGATCACCATCAGCACTTCCTGGCCAATGGTCAGGTTGTCGGCGAAACTGCCCAGGAGTGCGCTCCATACAATCACATACAGGCACGCAGCCAGAGTGGCTCCGGTCCTCGCCCGCCTGAACCACCATTTCGGCCTTCCTGTCGCACCTGCTCCCTTACGATGACTGCTGGTTACTGGATTATCCGAGTTCATCTGTCCACCTTCTCTCTTGACATCTTTGAGCGTAGCCGTCATGGATAACCTGTCAAACGCGCCCGAACAGCGTAGACCACCCGGAGCCTCTCCTTGACAAAGGAAGAGGGCCCGCTAGAACATTGAAGGGAAGGACCGCCCGTCATATCGCTGGACAAAAACACTGGCGGATGCGCCGTGGTGTGCCGGTTCGCGCCGACTGGAGGCAACGATGAAAGTCAGCATCATTGGTGGAGGGGGGACAAGAGTCCCGATTCTCGTGGGCGCTCTCCTTGACCTTCAGGAACGGCTCGGCCTCACGGAGATCTCACTGGTCGATCCCGACGACGAACGGTTCGCCACCATGGATAAGGTCGTATCGGCCATCGTCAAGGGCAGAAACAGCACGGTCGAGATCTCGCACGCCAGTACGTTCCGCGAGTGCGTGACCGGAGCATCCTTCGTCATCGCCGCCATACGCGTGGGTGGCGACCATATGCGTACGCTGGACGAACGCATCCCCCTCTCGATGGATGTTCTGGGGCAGGAGACGGTCGGCGCAGGCGGCTTTGCCATGGCTGTCCGCACCATCCCCGTCGTGCTGGACATGCTCAACGAGCTGCGTGAGGTTGCACCCGACGCCTGGTTTATCAACCTCACGAATCCGTCGGG
>NZ_QXIU01000169.1:8886-9953 GCF_003570935.1 Candidatus Cryosericum odellii | reverse complement strand
GACCCATGCAAGGTCCTTGTCGTAGTTGCCGGCGTTGACGACCAGCAGGAACTTCGTCGCACTGTACTTGTAGATGAAGAAGTCGTCGACGACCGTCCCTTCCGGATACAGGAACTCGGCGTACTTGATCTCGTACGGCTCGAGCAGGGCTGCATTCCACGTGGAAATGTAGCTCACGAATTTCTCGGCATCCGGTCCCTCGACCTCGATCTCGCCCATGTGCGAGACATCAAACAGTCCCGCGGCCGTGCGGCAGGCCTTGTGCTCTTCGATGATGCTCGTGTACTGGATCGGCATCTCGTAGCCCGCAAACTCGACCATCGTTGCCCCGAGCTTCACGTGTTCGTCGTACAGCGGCGTACGCAAGACGTTTGCCATGTTCTTCTCCTCTGCTTCGATTTGCTGGGGGACAGGCGCCCTCTGACGGGTCTGCCCCGGATAGTGCGCGCTAACTTTCCTGGAAGTACTTCTTCTTGAAGACCTTGGGAGCCTTGATAACTCCTCCTCCTGCTACGACGTACCGGACGAAGTTCTCCCCGAAACGATAGGGGATCTCCTTGTAGGTATCAATGTCGAGGACGAGCAGGTCAGCGTCCTTGCCCTCGCGCAGCGAACCGGTCTGCATGCCGCGACCCACGGCGGCGGCGCCGTTGATGGTCGCTGCGACCAGGACTTCCTCGGCGGTCATCTTCATGTGCAGGCATCCCAGCGCCATGATGAGCAGCATGTTGGGACACATGCAGGTCCCCGGATTGTAGTCTGTTGCAAGAGCGACTGGAACGCCATGTTCGATGAACCCGCGCGCATCCGCGAACTTCGTGCGTCCCAGCGAAAGGACAGTTCCCGGCATGAGTGTCGCGACAACACCCTCCTTCGCCAGGGCCTTCATCCCCTTCTCGCTGGTCCAAACGAGGTGATCGGCACTGACACATCCCATCTCGGCTGCCAGCTCGGCGCCATGGTCATCCGCCATCTCATCGGCATGGAGCTTGCGCGGCATGTCATGGTCACGGGCGGCCGTCAGGATGACGCGAGCCTCTTCGATCGTGAATGCTGACTCGTCCACA
>NZ_QXIU01000169.1:0-8855 GCF_003570935.1 Candidatus Cryosericum odellii | reverse complement strand
AGGATGTCGGTCTCAAGCGCGACTTCCTTGATGACGCGCAGGAGCTTGATCTCCTCCTCGGTGTTCAGCCCATAGCCGCTCTTGATCTCCGCTGTAGTCGACCCATAGCGCGACAGCTTGAAGATGTTGTGTTTGAGCGCATCCCGCAGCTTCTCTTCACTGGCCATGCGCGTGGCCCGGACCGTCTTCACGATGCCGCCGCCCCCGGCCTGAACCTCGGCATACGTCTTGCCCTGCAGGCGCATGAGGAACTCATCCTCGCGCGTGCCGGCGAAGATGGCATGGGTGTGAGAATCGACGAACCCAGGACAGACCACCTTGTTCTCGGCATCGATGATCATCGTCTGCGGGCCCACGACATAGGAACCGCCGTCCTTGAGACCAACGTAGAGGATCTTCTTGTCCTTGACGGCGACCTCGCCACGCTTGATGATGCCCAGGTCTCCCACGGCAGGCGCAACGATCGGATCGTCCACCCCCTTCATTGTAAGCAGCTCACCAATATTCCGGATAACCAGGTCTGCAATGATCGGTTGTGCCATGACGTTCTCCCCCCGTGCTTTTGACACTATTCGTAGATTCGTGTTTCGACCAGGGCGTCCCTGCTCAGCCCCGGCAACTGAAGATAGTAGGATGCCACGTCCATGAACGCCTGCGCCGGAGCCAGGCCGATGAGTTCGCTGTTGACGATGCCGACGCCGTAGCGCGCGGCCTCCATCCTGACCAGCTCAAACACCCGATACAGCGGTGTGGTGGCAAAGTTGAGGATGTTCATCGACACCTGCGCCCTCTGCTTGTCTTCAAGGAAGAGGCCCTTGGCCTGCACATTCATAAGACCGCCCGACGACTCGCGCATGCTCTTGGCGATATGCTTAGCAATTGTGACGTCGCTGGTGTCCAGGTCGATGTTGTACGCAATCAGAAAGTTGCGCGCGCCCACGGCGACACATCCGGCAGTCGGATGACGTTCCACAGGACCAAAATCCGGTTGCCATGCTGGGTCCTTGATCTTCTCCGCGAAGCCCTCGAACTCCCCTTCACGGATGGCAGGCAGCGTGCGACGCTGTGGTACCGTCGCGGACTCCGCATACAGGTACACGGGCACGTTCAGCTCCTGACCGATACGCTTGCCGACCTGCTCTGCAATCTCGCAGCATTCCGCCATCGTGACGCCGCCAACAGGAATGAACGGGATGACGTCCACGGCGCCCATACGAGGGTGTTCGCCGTGATGGTGCGTCAGATCGATGCTTGCGATTGCCGCCTTGGCCACGTCGAATGCTGCTTCGGCGACCGCCTGGGGCTCACCTGCCAACGTGATGACGGTCCGGTTGTGATTGGGGTCGGACGACAGATCCAGCAGTCTCGCTCCCGGTCGTTCGATGACGCCGGCAATGGTCTTGATCTTGTCCGTGTCCCTGCCTTCGCTGATGTTGGGAACACACTCTATGACCTTGTTCACGTCACACCCCCGCTCACGTCAAAGGACTGCGAATATGGTTCCTCATTAGTATATCGGTTTCACCGAGCGCCGCAAGGAAATAGGGCCATTTGGAGCCTGCAATGCTGCATTCACGTCTCACACCAGTTCTCCATGAAGGGGCTCGTCCCCTTGACAGACGAAGGCCCCGGCCAACAGAAAGGCCCCGGCGGTTGTCCGCCGGGGCCTCATGTCTACTGCTGTGTTCTGCTGCAGTCAGGGTCTATGGTACGAGCTTGATGGTGATGACCACGGTGACCTTTCGGGCAGCAGGGGCAGTTCCATCCGGGAGCAGACCATCGACAGGGACAATGGCGGTCAGGACATCTCCCACCTTATGGATGGTGACGGGCGACGTGCCGTCAGAGAACAGAGGAACCGTCTTTGACTTGAGGACGATGTTGCGGTTGAGGCGGTTTACCTGTTCCACCGTATGGGGGGTCGAGGCTTCGAGGATGTAGAGGTACGCCCAGTGGTTGGTAGCAACATCCGGCCAAACGATGCTTCCACCCAGTCCGGTTACCTGCGAAGAGTTGCTGATCTCACGACCGAGTGCGCGGTCGGCGATTGCTGTGAACTCTGAACGAAGGATATGGGCGTCTGGTTTGTATGTTCCGTCCGGATACCCGGTGATGAGCCCGTACTTCTGCATGGACTCGATGTATCCAAGTGCCCAGTGGGTTGCAGGGACGTCCTTGAAGGAGGAGACTGTCAAGTTGGAGAATGGTGCGACCTTCAGCATCCGCAGGAAGACAGCAGCTGCCTCGGCGCGGGTAATGAACGCATCAGGCCTGAACGTTCCTGAAACGTCGCCGATCATGATACCTTCGTCTTTCATGATCTGGATATTCCCTGATGACCAGTGGGTCGCAGAGACGTCCGGGTAGGAAGGCTTGGTGTCGGACCAGCCGAGTCCAAGAGCACGGGTCACCGCTGCGGCGACTTCTGCCCTTGAGACGTTACGTTCCGGCTTGAACAGTCCATCTGGGTAGCCGATGAAGAACGTGTGGTGGTAGACCTCTCCGGGTACGCTGCAGATGACGGCTTTCAGTGTTTGTGAGATAGAGTCCATTTTTCCGGTGGAATCGGTGACTGTGACGCTAATCGGATATGAACCCTCAGCTGCGTACAGGTGACGAACGACCAGTCGGCTGTCCGTCGATGAGCCGGTAACCACTGGTGTCCCGTCACCGAAGTTGACCGTCCAGGTGAACGGGGCCGAGCCTTTGGTCCAGCTTTCATCGAGCACGATCTCGCTTTCGCGGCAGATCTGGAGCGGAAGAGTAAGTGGATTGAGTCCAAGCACCACCGTGGGCGCAGGAGCAGGTGGAGCAGGTGGAGCAGGTGGAGCAGGTGAAGCAGGTGGAGCAGGTGGAGCGGGTGGAGCGGGTGGAGCGGGCGTAGGAGCTGTGACCATCGCGCTGGCCGTGTTGTTGGTGAGATTCGAGTCCGTCTGTGCCCCTGTGACGGCAGCAGTGTTCGTGATCACTCCTTCCTGGGTGACGGTCGCGGTGATGCTCAGGCCGGCGCTTGCGCCGTTCGCCAGCGAGCCGATGGTCCAGACGCCTCCGGCATCCGTTCCGATCGAAGGTATCGAGGTCACCAGCGTCAGGCCTGCTGGAAGCACGTCGCTGACACTGACACCTGTGGCATCCGAGGGTCCGTTGTTCGTGACGGTAAGGGTGTAGGTGACATTGCTGTCCAAACCTGGCGTGGCATTGTCGACCGTCTTGGTGATGGCGAGGTCGGCAACGACTGGCGCAGGAGTCAAAATGTCACTGCCAAGGAGCGTAACTTCCTTCTGTGAGAGCAGTTTGCCGTTAATCGAGGCGCCGGTTTGCATCGCAATGGTGGAGAAACCCAATATATTTCCCTCAAAGTGTGAACCCGCATGAAGGGTCACAACATCGCCAACCTGCCAGAAGATGTTCTTGGCCTGGGCGCCGCCTTTCAGAAGAACCTGCATATCGGTGGCAATATCGAGAGTTCCCGCTATCTGGAAAATCCAGACATCATCTGGGCCACCTTCAAGGGTGACACCCGTTGGTATGGTAACACCCGTGCTCCATGTGTAGACGCCCGCGGGGAGGGTGGTAGCCGGGAGTATAGTTCCTGCGCCCGGCACGGAAAGACCGCCCGTCCGCCCACCGGCGTCGGTGTACGCGGCCTCCATGGCACTTACAGCCGTGGTCAGTTTAGCTGGGGTAGGATCTGCATAGTCGGCTGCGTATAGCTTGCCAGGTGCGACCACGTAAGTTGATGTCGAAAATGTATTCGAGGGATCCATTGTTTCTGAAAATCCAGTCAGGCCAGTGCGGTCAATTGGACTCACTCCAATATCTCCAGTCACGTGGGTGGCCCCACTGGTTGAGATTCCTGATTTTGCCAGAATCACGAAATCACCCGCCCTTCCAAGATCTACTGGTGCTGGACTGGCCGCCCTTGCCTCGGGCACAGGTGCGAAGACACCGGTGCACAGAGACAGGACGAGACATACTGCGATGAAAACTGGTAGAGCCTTTCTCATATCGTATTCCTCCCCTTTTGGATGAACTGTCAGCGCCGTGGAACCCAGTCCACGCAAGCTTCGGATAAACAGAACATGCAGACGACTATCGAATGTTCCCAGCCATGGAAGACCTACCGCAGATTCTGGACAACTGAAGTGGGATGGGCCCCGTGACGAACAGGAACACTCCACTAAACCTTCGGTCTTTGCTTGCCATGTATAACCTCCTTCACGAAGCATGCGATGAAGCGGTTCCCGTTCAGCAGTTGACAATACTCTACAGCAAGTATGGAACCCGCAACAATAAAGTCAAGAGTCTCATGCGGGCGACTCAGGACCTCATCCCCCTGGCAGACAAACACCCCGGCGGTTGTCCGCCGGGGCCTCATCATTACCTGCTGTGTTCTGCTGCAATCAGTATCTACGGTTTGAGCTTATTGGTGATGACCACGGTGACCTTCCGGGCGGCAGGGACAGACCCATTCGGGCGCAAACCATCAACAGGGACAATAGCGGTCAGGACATCTCCCGCCTTGTGGATGGTGACAATTGACGTGCCGTCAGAGAAGAGCGGGATCGTCTTCGTCTTCAGGACGATGGTGCGGTTGAGTTTGACTGCGTTTGCCACCGTATGGGGGGTCGAGGCTTCGAGGATGTAGAGGTACGCCCAGTGGCTGGCAGGAACATCCGGCCAACGAATGTCTTTACTCAGTCCGGTGACCTGTGAAGAGTTACCGATCTCACGGCCAAGTGTACGGTCGGCGATTGCGGTGAACTCTGAACGAAGGATATTGACGGTGGGCTTGTATGTCCCATCCGGATACCCGGCGATATACCCGTTCTTCTGCATGGCCTCAATGTATCCAGCTGCCCAGTTGGTGACAGGGACGTCCTTGAAGGAGGAGGCCGTCAGGTTCTGGATCGGTGCGACCTTGAGCATCCGCAGGAGGGCAGCTACTGCCTCGGCACGGGTGATAGGCGCATCAGGTCTGAACGTTCCTGAGGTGTCGCCGAGCATGATGCCTTCGTCTTTCATGATCTGGATGTACCCTGATGCCCAGTAAGTCGCAGAGACGTCCGGGTAGGAAGGCTTGGTGTTGGACCAGCCGAGCCCAAGAGCACGGGTCAGTGCTGCAGCGACTTCTGCCCTGGAGACGTTCCGTTCCGGCTTGAACGTCCCGTCTGGATAGCCGATGAAGAACGTCTGATGATACACCATGTTGGTGGGCGCAGGAACTGGTGCGGGAGTAGGCTTGGGAGTTGGCACAGGAGCAGGAGCAGGAGCTGGCGTAGGAGTGGGTGCGGGAGCTGGCGTAGGAGTGGGTGCGGGAGCTGGAGCTGGTGCGGGTGCAGGAGCTGGAGCTGGTGCGGGTGCAGGAGCTGCCGCAGAAGCTGAAACGGTGCTGGCATCAAGCGTCACTGCGGTTTGTGCGAGTGCTCTGCCGTTCAGCGTTGCGCCGGTGTTCAGCACAATCGCTGTTTGATCCAATATATTTCCATTGAAGACAGATGTCGTTCCAAGTGTCGTCTGGCCGGCGACCTGCCAGAAGATGTTGGCAGCCTGTGCTCCGCCGCTCAGATTAACATGGATACCGTTGCTCAAGTCGAGAGTTTGTGCTATCTGGAAAATCCAGACATCATTTGCACCGCCCGCGAGGGTGACATCCGTTGGTATGGTAACCCCGGTGCTCCATTTGTAGACGCCAGGGGCAAGGGTCATTCCGCCAATATTTCCAGCACCCAGTTCGACAACAGGAGCAGGCGCTGTCACTCCGGCAGCAGCAGTGTATGCGGTTTCCATGTCGCTTACAGCCGTAGACATGTTAGCTGGAGTAGGCGGAGTATAGTCGGCCGCATATGCTTTTCCAGTCACCAGAGCTGATGTCGCAAATGTATTCGAGCTATCCATTGTCAATCCAAATCCGGTCATACCGGTCGCGGTGATTGGACTCACTCCAATATCTCCAGTCACGTGGGTGGTCCCAGTGGTTGAGATTCCTGATTTTGCCAGGATCACAAAATTACCCGCCGTTCCAAGATTTACTGCTGCTGGACTGGCTGCCCTTGCCTCGGGCACAGGTGCGAAGACACCGGTGAACATGGACATAAGCAAGGATAGTGCAACAAGCGTCGCGAGAACTCTCCTCATGCGTTGCTCCTCTCTAGCATATGCCGCCAGCATCGAGGATGACGGCGACGCGTGTGGACATCAGCCCACACAGACTTTGATGTGACCGGAACCTCCACCAAACCAGTCCCCGTCCTGCAGTTGAAAATACTCTACAGCAAGTATGGAACCCGCAACAATAATGTCAAGAGGCTCATGCAGGCGACTCGAAATCGCGTTCACATGCTGTCGCCATTGATGCTCTTACCTCTCTACTATGATATCCCAGTTAGTGCCAAAAGGTTGCAGAGGGCGAGAACAGAAAAGGCCCCAGGAGAGGGGCACGCTGGGAACGACAGGGGAGGGACAAGGATGGACAAGATGGATTCCCGCCCGGCGCAGCGCTAACGTTGAGCTCGCAGGACCTTGGGCGCCAGGAACTGCCCCGTCAGCGAATCCGGGTTGCGGGCGATCTGCTCGGGCGTACCGGTCGCGATGATGCGCCCGCCCTTGTCACCACCCTCGGGACCCAAGTCGATGACCCAGTCGGCGTTCTTGATAATGTCCAGGTTGTGCTCGATGACGATGACCGTGTTGCCCTTGTTGGTCAGCTCCTGGAGGACACCCACGAGTTTTTCGACGTCGGCGAAGTGCAGGCCGGTCGTCGGCTCGTCGAGGATGTACAGGGTCCTTCCTGCGGTCCGCTTGCCCAGCTCGGCAGCCAGCTTGATGCGCTGGGCCTCACCGCCCGACAGGGTCACGGCGCTCTGCCCAAGGCGGATATACCCGAGCCCGACGGCGTCCAGCAGCTTCAGCATGTGCTTCAGGCGTGCATGCGCCTCGAAGAAGTGCAGGGCCTCCTCGACCGACATCTCCAGCACGTCGGCGATGGACTTGCCCTTGTAGCGGACCTCCAGTGTCTCGGAGTTGAAGCGCGCCCCGTGGCACACCTCGCAGGGCACGTAGACGTCCGGCAGAAACTGCATCTCGACCTTGATGAACCCGTTGCCCTCGCAGGCCTCGCAGCGGCCACCCTTCACGTTGAAACTGAACCGGCCGGGCTGGTACCCGCGCACCTTCGCCTCGGGCATGCGCGCGAAGACCTCGCGGATGGGCGTGAACAGCCCCGTATAGGTGGCGGGGTTGCTGCGCGGCGTGCGCCCGATGGCCCCTTGGTCGACCACGATGACACGGTCGATGTATCCGACACCCGTCAGTTTCTCATAGTGGCCTGGCTGGTCCTTGGCGTGATACAACTCGCGTGCCAGCCCCTTGTACAGGCAGTCGTTGATAAGGGTCGACTTGCCCGAGCCGGAGACGCCGGTGATACAAGTGAACATGTGTAGAGGGATGTCTGCGTCGATGTTCTTGAGGTTGTGCTCTGTCGCGCCCGTGATGACCAGGTGCTCGCCGTTGGGCGTGCGCCTCGTCGTGGGCAGCGGAACGGACAGCTTGCCCGTCAGGTACTGCCCCGTCAACGACGTCGGCTCGGCGATGATGTCCGCCAGGCTGCCCGCGGCCACGATGCGTCCACCATGTTCGCCGGCCCCCGGGCCTACGTCGACCAGGTAGTCCGCGGTACGGATGGTCTCCTCGTCGTGCTCCACGATGACCAGCGTGTTCCCCAGGTCGCGCAGTTCACGCAGGGTACTCAGGAGGCGCTCGTTGTCACGCGGATGCAGGCCGATGGACGGCTCGTCCAGTACGTAGAGGACGCCAACCAGCTTGCTGCCCACCTGCGTCGCGAGGCGCAGCCGCTGTGCTTCGCCGCCGGCCAGTGTCGCCGACGCACGCGAGAGGGTCAGGTACCCCAGGCCCACGTCCAGGATGAACTTCAGCCGTTCGTTGATCTCGCGCAGGACCTGCTTGGCAATGGTACGCTGCGTCTCCGTCATGGTTCCCGGCAACTGCGCAACAAACTGCGACGCCTGGTCGACCGACATGTCGGTGACCTCGCTGATGTTGAGACCAGCCAGCTTGACAGCCAGCGCCTCGGGCTTCAGACGCCTGCCGTGACAGGTCGGGCAGTCCTTCTGCAGCATGAAGCGCTCATACTCCTCCTTCATCGCGTCCGAGGTCGTCTCTTCATACCTGCGTGCCAGGAGGTTGATGAGCCCTTCCCAGTGGAACTTGTAGACGTGGTCGAGCCCTGCGCCGTCCTCCCAGTGCACCGGGATGCGTTCCTTGTCGCCATGCAGGACGATCTCCATGGCGCCCGGCGGCAGGTCCCGCACCTTCTGGTCCGGGTCGTACCCGCGGAAGCGGAGCGCCTGCACGACGAAATCCTTGCTGAAGGTCGACGCGGCAAGGAAGCCGGGGATCTGGATGGCCCCCTCGGCCAGCGACTTGTCGCGGTCGACAATCATGTCGATGTCCGGCTCCAGCTGGAAACCGAGACCCGTACACGTTGGACACGCACCGTAGGGCGAGTTGAACGAGAAGAGACGCGGCTCGATCTCCTGGATGCTGTAGCCGCAGATGGGACAGGCAAAGGTACTCGAGAAGAAGTCCAGCTTGCCCGTCGCCAGGTCCAGGACCTTGAGGACGCTGTTCCCTTCCTTGAGCGCCAGTTCCACCGAGTCGAACAGACGCGTGCGTTCGTCCGCCGTGACCAGCAGCTTGTCCACGATGAGCTCGATGGTGTGCTTGCGCTTCTTGTCGATGTTCGGGATCGGGTCGTCGACACTGTACTCCGTACCGTCGACACGGTAGCTCTCGAATCCCTTGCGCTGGACATCCTCGATGAGCTTGCGGTACTC
>NZ_QXIU01000168.1:3079-9420 GCF_003570935.1 Candidatus Cryosericum odellii | reverse complement strand
CTCGAACCCCTTGCGCTGGACGTCCTCGATGAGCTTGCGGTACTCGCCCTTGCGCCCCTCCACCGCAGGCGCCAGCAGTGCGACGGTACGCCCCTTGTACTCCGCCAGCACGTGCTCGACGATCTCCTGGGGCGACTGCTTCGTGATCGGGATATTGTGATTGGGACAATATGGAACGCCGGCGCGCGCGAACAGCAGGCGCAGGTAATCATAGATCTCGGTCAGCGTGCCGACCGTCGACCGGGGGTTCTTGCTGGCCGACTTCTGGTCGATGGCGATGGCGGGGGATAGCCCCTCAATGAGGTCGACGTCCGGTTTCTGCATCAGGCCGATGAATTGCCGGGCATAGGCAGAGAGCGACTCGACATACCGGCGCTGCCCCTCGGCGTACAGGGTGTCGAACGCCAGCGAGGACTTGCCCGAGCCGGAGACGCCCGTGATGACAATGATCTTGTTGCGCGGGAGACGCACGCTCACGTCTTTCAGGTTGTGGACGCGCGCGCCCTTGATAAAAATGCTTTCTTCAGCCATTCATCGACCTCTCATTTCGAATTGTGAATCCCATTGTACCAGGTACATTGGGCTCGAATTGTGAATCCCATTGTACCAGGTACATTGGGCATTCACATTTGAAGGTTACTGCTTGCGGAAGACAACACGGTCCATTTCGTAGTCGGCCAGGACCTTGTCGCCGGGCTTAACCTCGCCGGACAGCAGGGCGTCGGCCAGGCGGTCTTCGAGGACCTTCTGGACAGTCCTCTTCAGCGGCCGCGCTCCGTAGACCGGGTCGTAGCCAATGGTCACGAGATGTCTGCGCAAGTCGTCGGACACGGTCAACTCGATGTCACGCTCACGCACCTTGGCCACCGTCCGTTCAATGACGAGACTCAGGATCTCCGTCAGTTCGCTCTGTCCCAGCGGGTTGAAAACGACCACCTCGTCCACCCGGTTCAGGAACTCCGGACGGAACACCGTCTTCATGTGCTCCAGCACCACGGTGGTGACGCGCGAGTATTCCTCTTCGTATGCGAGCGTTCCGGGCGTTGCCTCGATGCGGCTGATGATGTCACTGCCGATGTTGCTGGTCATGATGATGACCGTGTTGCGGAAGTTGACGGTCCGGCCTTTGCCGTCCGTCAGGCGCCCGTCGTCCAGGACCTGCAGCAGAATGTCGAACACGTCGGAGTTGGCCTTCTCGATCTCGTCGAGCAGGACGACCGAGTATGGATGCCGGCGTACGGCCTCCGTCAACTGCCCGCCCTCTTCATAGCCTACGTAGCCGGGAGGCGCACCAACGAGGCGGCTGACGCTGAATTTCTCCATGTATTCGCTCATGTCGATGCGAACCATGCGGTTCTCGTCGTCGAACATCACCTCCGCCAGGGCCTTGGATAACTCAGTCTTGCCCACGCCCGTGGGGCCGAGGAAGATGAAGCTGCCGATGGGTCGGTTAGGGTCCGACATGCCTGCGCGCGACCGCTTGATGGCCGAGGCGACGGCATGGATTGCCTGCTCCTGGCCAATGACGCGCTTCGCAAGACGTTCCTCGAGGTTGACCAGCTTGGCCACCTCCGTCTCCATCATGCGGGACACGGGGATGCCGGTCCAGCGGCTGACGACCTGCGCGATCTCCTCTTCGGTCACCGACTGCTTGAGTTCGACTTCGCCCTTCTCCTGCGACTCGAGCTGGTCGTGCTGTGCCTCGACCTTCTTCTCCAGTTCGGGAATCACGCCGTACTTGAGTTGCGCCGCGGTCTCGAGGTCTCCCTCACGCGTCGCCTTCGTGAATGCGACTTTCTTCTCCTCGAGCTCCTTGCCGAGCCGTGCGGCTTCCTCGATGACATCCTTCTGCTTGCGCCAGGACAGCTTCAGCCGGTCCGCCTTCTCCTTCAGTTGCGCGATCTCCGCCTGGACATCGCCCAGGCGCTTTCTGGACTTGTCGTCGGTCTCGGCAACCAGCGACTTGCGTTCCATCTCCAGGATGATCAGTCTGCGGTCCAGTTCGTCGATCTCGACGGGCATGCTCTCGAGCTGCATCTTGACCATCGACGCCGCCTCGTCCATGAGGTCGATCGCCTTGTCGGGCAGGAAACGGTCGGTGATATAACGCGCCGACAGCTTGGCCGCCATGACCAGGGCCCCGTCTGCGATGCGCACGCCGTGGTGCGTCTCATACCGTTCCTTGAGGCCGCGCAGGATAGCGATCGTATCCTCGACCGACGGCTCGCCGACCATGACCGGCTGGAACCGCCGCTGAAGCGCAGCATCCTTTTCGATGATCTTGCGATACTCGTCGACCGTCGTCGCGCCGATCGTCCGCAGCTCACCCCTCGCGAGCGCCGGCTTCAGCATGTTGGAGGCATCCATAGCTCCCTCGGCCGCGCCTGCGCCAACGACGGTGTGCAATTCGTCGATGAACATGATGATGCGGCCGTTGCTCGCCGTGACGGCCTTGAGCACGGACTTTAGCCGGTCCTCGAACTCGCCGCGGAACTTGGCCCCCGCGATCATCGAACCCAGGTCGAGCGCGAAGATGATCTTGTCCTTGAGCTCCTCGGGGACGTCGCGCGCCACGATACGCTGCGCAAGCCCTTCGACGACGGCCGTCTTGCCGACGCCGGCATCACCGATGAGCACCGGGTTGTTCTTGGTCCGGCGCATGAGGATCTGCATGACGCGCCGGATCTCCTCGTCGCGGCCAATGACCGGGTCCAGCTTGCCCTGTCGCGCCTGCTCCGTCAGGTCGCGGCCGTATTTCTTGAGTGCGTCGTACTTGTCTTCGGGCTCCTGGTCCGTCACGCGTTCCGTGCCGCGCACCTTCACCAGCGCGCTCAGGATTCCTTGCTTGGTAACACCGGCCTGCTTCAGCAATGGCCCACATGAGCGGCTGTTCTCGGCCAGCGCGATAAGCAGGTGCTCGACGCTGATGTATTCGTCCTTGAGCGCCGTCATCTCCTCCTCGGCCTTGCGGATGACCACGTTCAGGTCGTCTGAGATGACCAGCTGGCCGACGGGGACGCTGCCCGAAACCCTGGGAAGCCGTTCGATCTCCTGTTCGACCTGTGATGCCAGCGCGGGGGCGGCAACGTTGAGATATGGGAAGAGGGAAGCCGCAAGGCCCTCCTTCTGATCGAGAATGGCTCGGAGCAGATGTAATGAATCGGTGGCCTGGTTGCCGTGGCCTTCGCTGAACCGCGCCGCCTGCTGCAATGCTTCAGCTGACTTTGTCGTAAACTTGTCGAGTGTCATATCGTCCGCCTCTGAGGCGTCCACCTCCCAATGAGTGAGTCTTGAACTGCTCTCAGTATATGGTGGGCTTGAACAAATACCAAGCACCCATATGATGAAAAAGCATTGCCGTGTTAGGAGCACGGAGCTTGTCCAGGACTGACAGAGAGGAGAGTTTCTGACTTTGCGGATGTCTGCGGGATCGTCGCGCCGGATCACAGTTCGATCCGGTCGTCGTGGAAGCCTTTCTGGCCACAACACACTTCGGAGGAGTCCATCATGGTGAGAAGAGCACAGCGCAGCGAGAATGACCAGCTGACCGGCCTCAAGACCGGCAGCAGCGTCACCAAAGGGTTTGCCGAGGGAGTCAGGCGCGGCGAGACCCATCCCGAGGAGTTCGTTATCGCCGAAGAAGTCCAGGAAGCTCTCCGCAAGGGAACACCCGTCGTTGCTCTCGAGTCTGCCATCATCACTCATGGGATGCCATACCCGATCAACCTCGAGCTGGCACAGGAGCTCGAAGGCATCGTCCGCAAGGGTGGAGCCATCCCCGCCACGACTGCCCTGGTCTCGGGCAAGATCCGCGTGGGCCTCTCCAAGTCTGAACTCGAGATGCTCGCCCGGGCCAAGTGGGTCAAGAAGATCGGACCNNGACGCCGCAGGCATTCGCGTCTTTGTCACCGGTGGCATCGGGGGCGTGCACCGCGGCGTGAGCGAGGTCCTCGACATCTCACAGGACCTGCCCGTGATCGGACGAGCTCGCTGCATCACCGTGTGCGCGGGCGCCAAGTCTATCCTCGACCTGCGGAACACCCTGGAATACCTCGAGACGATGTCCGTCCTCGTCCTGGGCTACCAGACCGACACCCTGCCCGCCTTCTACGTGCGCGACTCCGGCATCCCGATCGAGTACCGTGTCGACAGCGCATCGGACATCGCAGCCATCGTGGAGGCACGCGACCGCCTGAACCTCGACACTGGGATCCTCGTCACGAACCCGATCGCCGAGACAGACCAGGTCGACCCGGCAAAGCACGAGAAGGTGCTGCAGGCAGCGCTCAAAAAGGCTGCGGAAGAGCAGGTCGAAGGCAAAGCGATGACGCCCTACATCCTGGCCTACATGCAGAAGAACCTGCCCGGTGTTATCGAGGCAAACATCGCCCTCATCAAGAGCAACGTCGCGCTGGGGACACAGATCGCCACCCTGTTGAAGCACACCTGATCACCAGTCTCATGTTCTTCGTCACAGGCGACCTCAACATCGACGCCACAACGGTGGCGCCCATCCTGTCACCTTCCGGAAAGGAAGCACAGGCAGATATTATGCTGTCCTGCGGAGGGCAAGGAGGGAATGTCGCCTTCTTCCTGCGATGCCTGGGCCGGCCGGTGCAACTGTTCGGGACCTTAGGAACCGACGTAGCAGGAGACCTGTACGTGTCCCACGTGACGCGCCTCGGCATCGCGTACGCTGGGGACCGCGTCGACACCCCGACGGGCATGGTCAGCGTCGTCCAGGAGGCGGGCTCATACCACATGTACCGTCAGCGGGGCGCCAACGCAGCGGTGGATCCAGCAGCATTCACACGCTTCGTGCGCAGTGCCTGCAAAGCCACTGGAGACTTCCTGTTCGTCTCGGGGTACAGCCTGCTTGAAGAGGGTTGCCGGATGGCACTCGGGACAGTGCTGACAAGTTCGGCTCTCGCACGACCGGTCGTCGTCATGGATCCCGCCAGCATCGACGCCATGAGCTCCATAGGCCGTGACGCAGTCCTTGCAGCTGCACGATTGTGCGATTACCTGCTGCCCAACGAAGAGGAAGCCTGCTGGCTCGCGCAAGAGGCAGATGCCCGGGAGACAGTCAGGATACTCCACCGATCGACCGGGGCAACCATCGTGGTCAAGCTCGGCGCACGAGGCGCCCTGCTGTGCAGCGACGAAACCATCATCATGGAGCCTGGCATCGCGCTCACACCCGTCGACGTGACGGGGGCCGGAGACTCCTTCGCAGCCGCCTTCCTGTCTGCGCTTGCCTCGAAGTCGGATCCCGCGATTGCGCTGACAGCCGCCGTGCGCTTCAGCGGCACCAAGGTGCACCTCCAGGGAACACAACCCGAAGAGCTGCTGGGCTACACTGGCTGACCCTCAGCGCTCGCCGGTCCTGCTGCACCAGAGCGGCGGCTGGAAATGATCCCCAGAGCCAACCCGGCCAGAATAACAGCGCCTCCCACAAGCTCGGCCGGACCCGGCCTGTCACCCAGCACCAGAAACGCCAGCAGGCTGCCCAGAATAGGCTCCCACAACAACATCAGGGCCACGAACTGCGACTGAAACGACTTGAGTGAAGCATTGATGAGGCCGTGGCCAACGGTCTGGCCCAGGATGGCGGTTACTGCGAGCCACAGGAACGACGTACCCGACAGTGGCAGGAGAGGCCTTCCGGCTACCACGCACGCGATGCCCGTCAGGACAGCGGCCCAGCCGAACGCGCCCACATTGTAGGAGAGGGGATCCATCTCCCGGGACGCTCTGCGCCCGACAATAAGGTACAGCGACGCCGCCAGGGCCCCGCCCAGGGCAAGCAGGTTTCCGAGGTTGGCGCCCGTGCCGGACCACAGTCCAATAAACACGCCGCCCGCGGTCACGACCCCGACAGCCACCCATAGCAGCGGGCTGGTATGTTCCCGAAACAGGACGAGGTCCAACACAGCCACAAACAGCGGGCTCATCGTTACGAAGACCAGCGAGGACAACACCGAGGTCATCGACAGCGACGTCACCCACAGGGCAAAGTGCACAGCCAGGAGCGCACCCGCCAGCATTGTAACAGGGGACAGACGTAGTCGTTGTAACAGTGTTACACTTCGGGACACAACCACCCCTCGTCTTGAACAGAAAGGCTCGGGGGGTCCCGTTTCTGTAACACTGTTACACTTCGGGACAGGTCTATTACCGGCGAGCGTGTTACCCCTCCGCCACATCTGCAACGGAAGGAGCAGCAACGTCGACAGCGCCAACCGCCAGAACGTCGTCACAAGAGGATCGGTGCCCGCCAGCTTCATGTACGTCGACGTCCCCGACACGCCCAGGACTGCCAGAACCAGCCCTGCCCAGGC
>NZ_QXIU01000168.1:0-3052 GCF_003570935.1 Candidatus Cryosericum odellii | reverse complement strand
CGCAGGGGGAGCATCGTACGGCTGGACGAGAGGACCGGGACAACTTTGCTGTTCTTCGGGTCAATGGCGAGGGACTTGCCATTCACGAGCGCTGTGCTCTTGCCGATGGTGAGGATGATCGTCGTGCCGCGTGCCTTGAGGGTAACCTGACGGGTCTTCGCGTCCCAGACGATGGAGCCACCCAGATGCTCCACGACGGCGCGCAGGGGAACGAGCGTGCGGTCTTCGACGATTGCAGCGGGAGCATCCAGCACGACTCTGGCGCTATCCACAGTCATGGTCTTGATGTCGATCGTGAGGACCATGGTGTGCCGTGGTGAGACGGGGAAAGGTGCGACAGGAGTATTGCCGATGGTGCTGCCAGCGTTGATGACACCTGCGCCGTGAGAGGGTGGGGTGAAAGCACTGACGTGACGGTTCGTATCCTCGAAATTGTCGTTGGCCGGGACATGGGTCGTAACAGCAGTGTCGTCCACGATGTCCGCGACCTTGGTGACCGTGATGGTGAAGGACTGGGAAGCGGTTGTGAGAGCGGAACTACCCGCGGTGGCATCGTCCGTAAGCGCCAGTGTCACGATCGCCGTGCCGCTCGCGTCGGCGGCAGGGGTAAAAGTCAAGGTGCCATTCGCAGCAACGGCAGGCTGCGTGCTGAATAGTGTGGTATTGTCGTTGGTCACGATGAAGTTGAGGGCCTGTCCCGATTCGTCTGCAGGACCGGCACTGATGGAGGTTGCCCATCCGGCGACCGTCTGGAGACCACAGTCCTCCAAGACCGTCTGGTCGGGACCCTTCGTGAAGGACGGAACGTCGTTGACTGGGGCTGTCAGATCAGGAATGGACGCGAACGTAGCGACAATCGTGTGTGGAGCTTCGATACTGATGAGGGTCACCGTGTAGTCCAGTCTGTTAGTGGCTTCGTTGACGACGACACCATCGACAGTCAGGGTATCGACCATGTACCCTGCGTCTGGTTTGACCACATACGCCTGAACTGCGTGGCAGGAGAGAAGACCGGTGCCAGGCGTCGCAGTGCCATGGGAACCTGAAATAACCGTGATGGCAAACGTGTCCACTGCGAAGCTGGCGGTGGTGTTGATATTCACCGTCACGTTGGTATCAGTCCTTGCGGCAGTGAGACTCCCATCGCTCCAACTGACGAAGTGATACCCGGTATCCGGAGTGGCCGTCACGGCGGTGCTGCTGGCTCCCTGGTTCACAGTCTGAGGAGACGTGCCCGAGATCGTGCCGTTCGCACCTGCCGTATAGGTCACGGTATAGGTATCGACAGGCGGGTCGTTTACCACGGTAACGGTGATGGTAAACGTCTGGGCGACAGACGTGTCCACGCCGCCGTTCGCCGTGCCGCCATCGTCATGAATGCGGACCGTCACGGTGGCCGTACCGTTCGCGTTGGCTGCGGGAGCATAGGTCAGCGTACCGTTTGCAGCAACGGCTGGCTGAACCGCAAAGAGAGGGTTGTTGTCGTTGGTGACAATGAAGTTCAGGACCTGGCCTGCTTCGTCGACAGGACCGGCACTGATGGATGTTGCCCACAGGGCGACCGTTTGTGCACCGCAATCTTCGAGAACCGTTTGGTCAGCGCCCTTCGTGAAGGACGGGACGTCGTTCACGTCCGTGACGCTGATGACGAAATCCGTTTCATACCACAGTCCGCCGGCATCTGTCGTACGAACGTGAAGCGTGTAGGCAGGCTGAGTCTCATGGTCGAGAGCTTGTGTTGTAACAAGGTAATTACCGTTCGTCATAGCCAACACTGCTGCGCCCGGCCCGCTCAGAGAATATGTGAAGCCAACGTTACCCTCGATGTCCTGCGTCAGGAAATAGCCAACCTGCGTTCCGGCCGGCAAGTTCTCTGTGATCGTCGCCTTCGAGAGCGTGATGCCGTAAGGGGGGTGGTTGACTGCGGTGACCTGCAGGCTGACTTTCGTGAGAGTCGTTCGAACAACCTCGTCTGATGCCCGGTACTTGAACTCATCCGGGCCACAGTAGTTCAGATACGGTGTGTACTTGAAAGATCCATCGGGTTGAAGAATCGCCGTTCCATGGCTCGGATAGTTTGAAACGTCGATCGCTGCCGTTAGTGTCTGACCGTCGACATCTGTATCATTGGCCAGAACGCCGGGGGTAGCCACGATCAACACCGTATTCTCTGCCGTCGTGTACGAATCTGGCACCGCAACAGGCGCATCATTGACAGGAGTGACGGTGATGGTGAAGGTCTGAGGAGTGGAGGTGTTCACACCGCCATCCACCGTGCCGCCGTTGTCATGGAGGGAAACCGTCACGGTAGCCATACCGTTCCCATTGGTAGCAGGCATATATGTCAGCGTACCGTTTGCGGCAACAGTAGGCTGGACAGAGAAGAGAGCATTGTTGTCGTTGGTGACCACAAAGTCGAGGGTCTGCCCTGCTTCGTCAGCAGGACCTGCACTCATGGAGGTTGCCCATTCAGAAACCGTCTGGGAACCGCAGTCTTCCAGAACCGTCTGGTTCGTACCCTTCGTGAAGGACGGTGCGACGTTAACAGGAGCAACCGTATCGTTGTTTGCCGTTGCTGCTTGCACTGCAGAAGGCATAACCAGGAGTTGTAACAGAAACAAGATGATGAGCGTGCTACCAACAGCCCACGAACGCCAGTCCCTTTTCCCGGCTTTCCACCTTTTCACAAGGTCCCCCTGGTCTCTGATGATTTCGCAATGCCAAGCAACTTTTCCTTCCGAACACTCTAATCAGTTCGTTTCACATTGCAAGAGCACCCGAGACTGTTACACTTTGGGACGGTCCCAAGAGTGTTACACCTCGACGCATGGATTCCCGCCTGCGCCGAGAGCACCCCTCGCATTAGAAAGAAATGCTCGGGGGGGAATGACGGACCAGGGATAGGGAAGAAAGCGCCCCCTCAGGTGAGGGGGCGTCTGCGTCTAGAGTGGAGGGGGCGTGCTGCCCATGAGGACGGCACATCGCTGCGTTTTCAGAACGCCGAGGCTGTCATCCAGCACGGTGAAATAAATGTAGAAGCCATTGGGCTTGA
>NZ_QXIU01000167.1 GCF_003570935.1 Candidatus Cryosericum odellii | reverse complement strand
GTACCACGACTGCCTCCGGGGGAACGTCGACCCCGCAGTAAGTGCTTGCGAGGGCAAACATACTGCAGGGTTCCGCTGTTAGTCTGCGTGGTTTCTGTCAATCCCGAGAACCTCTGTTATTGACGCTGATACGTTCCCATCAACTGCCCTTGCGACAGGATGTGCCCCCTCATGGCTGCGTCGAGCTGCGTCCGGTTCGCCGACGCCGGGAGAGACAGCACCGTGTCCAGAGCGTAGATTCGAAAGTAATACCGATGGGCGTTGCCGTGTGGTGGCATCGGGCCGTGATACCCGGACGTGCCTCTACTGGTGACACCCTGTACTGAACCGTCAGGCAGAGACGCATTCGTGGACACGCCCTGTGCGAGTCCCGTCGATGTGGCAGGCATGTTCCATATGGTCCAGTGGACCCAGGTCCCAGCCGGGGCATCAGGGTCGTCACAGACGAGGGCGAAGCTGGCGATGCCGTCCGGCGTGTCCCTCCAGGAAAGGTCTGGCGAGATGTTTTCACCCTGTCCCGTGTACTTGACCGGGATAGGTTTATCGGGTGTGAATACCGCGCTGGTGATCGTGATTTCCATAGGTGCCTCCTGCATGTCAGAACCAGCCTTGATGCCCTTCTCCATCTTCTATCTGCCAGTATACGTGGTGCCACATACAAGGCAACGGTCAACAGAAAGGCCCCGGCGGATAACCGCCGGGGCCTCATCGTTATCGACTGTGTTGTGCTGGTGTGTCTGGATTCGCTGAGTGTTACGGTTTGAGCTTATTGGTGATGACCACGGTGACCTTCCGGGCGGCAGGGGTTGACCCATTCGGAAGCAGGCCGTCGACAGGGACAATGGCGGTCAGGACATCTCCCGCCTTGTGGATGGTGACAATTGACGTGCCGTCAGAGAAGAGCGGGATCGTCTTCGTCTTCAGGACGATGGTGCGGTTGAGTTTAACTGCGTTTGCCACCGTATGAGGGGTCGAAGCTTCAAGGATGTAGAGGTACGCCCAGTGGCTGGCAGGAACATCCGGCCAGCGGATGTCTTTACCCAGTCCAGTGACCTGTGAAGAGTTACTGATCTCACGGCCAAGTGTACGGTCGGCGATTGCGGTGAACTCTGAACGAAGGATATTGACAGTGGGCTTGTATGTCCCATCCGGATACCCTGTGATATACCCGTTCTTCTGCATGGCCTCAATGTATCCAGCTGCCCAGTTGGTGACAGGAACATCCTTGAAGGAGGAGGCCGTCAGGTTCTGGATCGGCGCAACCTTGAGCATCCGCAGGAGAGCTGCTGCTGCCTCGGCACGGGTGATAGGCGCATCAGGCCTGAACGTTCCTGAGGTGTCGCCGAGCATGATGCCTTCGTCTTTCATGATCTGGATGTACCCTGATGCCCAGTGAGTCGCAGGGACGTCCGGGTAGGAAGGTTTGGTGTTGGACCAGCCGAGCCCAAGAGCACGGGTCAGCGCTGCAGCGACTTCTGCCCTGGAGACGTTCCGTTCCGGCTTGAACAACCCGTCCGGGTAGCCGATGAAGAACGTCTGATGATACACCATGTTGGTGGGTGCAGGAACTGGTACTGGTACAGGAGCTGCCACAGAAGCTGAAACGGTGCTGGCATCAAGCGTCACTGCCGTCTGTGAGAGTGCCCTGCCGTTCAGCGTTGCGCCGGTGTTCAGCACAATCGCTTTTAGATCCAGGATGGTTCCATTGAAGACAGACGTCGTTCCAAGTGTCGTTTGGCCGGCGACCTGCCAGAAGATGTTAGCTGCCTGTGCCCCGCCGCTCAGAATAACCTTCTGGGCCGAGCTGATATCGAGTGTTTGCGCTATCTGGAAAATCCAGACATCATTTGCGCCGCCCGCGAGAGTGACATTCGTTGGTATGGTAACCCCGGTGCTCCATTTGTAGACGCCAGGGGCGATGGTCATTCCGCCAATATTCCCAGCACCCAGTCCGACAACAGGGGCAGGAGCCGTCACTCCGGCAGCGGCAGTGTAGGCGGTTTCCATGTTGCTGACAGCCGTGGTCATGTTATGTGGAGTAGGAGGATGATAGTCGGCTGCATACACTTTGCCAGTTACCAAAGATGACCTCGAAAATGTATTCGATTTATCCATTGTTAATCCAAATCCGGTTATGGCACTCGCGGCGGCTGGACTCACTCCAATATCTCCAGTCACGTGGGTGGATCCAGTGGTCGAGATTCCTGATTTTGCCAGGACCACAAAATTACCCGCCGTCCCAAGAACGACTGCTACTGGACCGGCTGCCCTTGCCTCGGGCACAGGTGCGAAGACACCGGTGAACATGGACATAAGCAAGGATAGTGCAACAAATGTTGCGAAAAGTCTCCTCATGTGTTCCTCCCCTCTAGGATGTGCTGTCGGGGTCCATGACAATGACGGTGGCAGCGCCGTGGAACCCAGTCCACGCGAGCTTTGAAATGACCGGAACGTGCAAATGACTATCAAATGTCCCCAACCATCGAGGGATTACCAATTACTATAGTTGCCGAACCGTTAGATCATACAGGTGTCAAACGTTGTTCCCTCTTCTGAGAGGCTACGTGTGACAACTGTCCTGAGCCCGTTGTCCATAGGCCATCCCTTCACATCGATGCTCTTGCCTTTCAACTATGGTATCCCAGTTGATGCCAGAAAGTTGCATATGACCCGGGAAACAATGATTATGAAAGTCGCAACAATAATGTCAGGAGTCTCATGCGGGTGACTCAGTTAGACAGATGATACAACTCGGTGGCAAAAATATCTGGCCACCATGGTGAAGCTCGTCGTCTCGAACAACGGGGCGGACGCCGGATGAAAGGCGATGATGCATGTCTAGCGACATGAAAGTGCGGTTGTGAATGCCGGCTTCCCGCTTTGGCGCGCCGTTCGTGTATGATATAAGTGTGAATAACATGGCTGGGTTCGACATACGGATCGTTCGGGCGACACCGGACATGGCCGCCTATGTGGACGGGCTCCGCAGCAACTTTTTCGTGAACGCGCGTGTCAAAGTTTCAATGTGCGGTGACAGTTATGACTTCGACGTCGATTCCGTCCAACAACCGTATGAGAAGATAGAAGACTCCTGTCCAGACTGTGCCTATCTCGGCAGAGATGACGCGGCCATCTATCTCGCATTTGTCGAAGAGCAACTGGTAGGACAGGTGTGTGTCGAGGAAGATCATAACAACATGGCACGTGTCTGGGGGCTGCGCGTTGAGCATGGCCACAGCCATCACGGTATCGCGACGTCGCTCATGAATACCGTCAAGGCATGGGCCGTTGACCAGGGACTGCACTGGCTGCGCGCAGAAACGCAGGACGTCCATGTGACTGCATGCATGTTCTACCGTGACTATGGGTTCGTCATTGGTGGGTTCGACCGTTTCTATCTGCAGGCCACGCCTGGCAGCGAGGACGAGACCGCCATCGTCTGGTATCTCGAGGTCTAAAGCACTCCAACACGATTTCTCAGGGTCCGGTTGTCACCGGGTCCAGGGTATTGACCAAATTCCCTGTTCTGTCATGCTGATGTCAGCGGAGATTCCGATATCGTCGAGCATGACCTAATGGGAGGAACGCTATGGTCTTCCTATCGCGGGAAGAAGCAGGAGCCAAACTGGCAAGTGAGGTCCATGATCAGGGATTGACCTTCGACCTTTGCTGTGGGATTCCACGTGGCGGGGTCATCGTCGGATCTGTCGTCGCCCAGGAGCTCGGCTTGCCGTTTGGTGTCCTGCTCATCCGCAAGATCCGTGCTGACGCCAACCGTGAACTTGCCGTAGGGGCCCTCGGCTATGCCGGAAACGGCAGTTTCGCCACCATCCTGTCACCCGAATCCGCACACGAACCGCGCGAGCACCTCGACGCCGAGATCGGCTTCGAGAAGGAACGTCTTGTCCTGTACGCAGAGCTGTTCGAGCGCTATATCCCCCAGACATGGGAACGCGGCGCCCGCGTGCTGGTTGTGGACGATGGTATCGCAACGGGAGCGACGATGATCGCCGCCGTGGATGTCGTCACCAGTATGGGGTGCGTCCCCACGGTCGGAACGCCGGTCGTGGACAAAGAAGTGATGCGCCAGCTGGTCGAGCAGGGGTACCATGTTGTGACTGTCCACGCGGCCGAATGGCTGATGGCTGTAGGGCAGTTTTACGAGGACTTTCACGAGGTCAGTGACCGCGAAGCCCTGTGCTGGGCCAATCGGGCGTTCCGTCCGCGGCGCATCCGATAGAGCAGGAGCGTCAGCCGGTCGCGTTACCTCATCGTGATAGCGCCTACGGGGCAGGAATCTGCGCAGAAGCCACATCCTATGCACCTGTCCGGCATCTTGAGGACAGGTCTGGCGTGGTGGTCTCGTGGGTCCGCGCACCCGAGGCCCAGACAACTGACGGGGCATGACTGCGCAGGCGAGCAGAAGCAGGGCAGGCATGAGGAACCATGCTCGCACGATGCCGGCTTCAGCCGAGGCGCTCTGCATGCCCTTTGCCAATGACTGGTCGTAACCTGCTCGCGACAGGAACCCAAGGAAGACAGCTTGCGCCAGACTCATGGCGGGTTTGGTGACGAAGCTGTTGACACCGGCATACATCCCTTCGCGCCGCAGCCCTGTCGTGTGTTCATCCGCGTCGATGACGTCACCATTCATGAGCGGAATGAGGTACATGCCACGAGATAGCCCCCATGATCAAGCTCAGAGAGCGCTAATGACAGTCTCTAGTGCTGGTCGTGATGAGGAGTTCAGGACCTTCTGCTCCGCAGCTCGCTCACGACATCGCATAGCAAGAACCTTCACTGGCAACCTTCCGCGAAGCGCAGATCCGGGCCTCAGCGCATGGATCGGAATAGCGAGATCAATTTGCAGTACATTCCGATAAAGAAACAGCAGGGCATTGAGGGCCTAGTTTTGGGTGGATGATGACACGTTTTCATTTTTTGCTAGGTGAGTGAGGAAGGCTTCGATCTCTGCTGCTCCCATTTCAGCAGGATGGCGTTTATTGTGAAAAAGGATATACCGCCGCGCCCAATGAACATAGGTTTTCTCGGTGCTATAGGAATTATAGAAATAATGCTTCAGACGGATTGCGTCTCGGATTTGGTCGAGGAGTTTTCTGGATTTTTGGGGTGGTTGATCGTTCATAATTGTTGACTCATAGCGGGGCTTCTTATACAATGGTTTTAATGAAAA